>JBJTFY010000320.1:0-4830 GCA_046093625.1 Actinomycetota bacterium | reverse complement strand
AAACCCCCCAACATCTACCTCCCCCTCGTCTAGTAGCGCGGCCTGGGGCCCCCCCACGACGAGTTCCGCGTGCGGGTACAGCCCGACTACGAGGATGTCGACGGCATCACGTCGGCCGAGATCCTGGTGTCGTACACCTGCGACGTGCGTCCGTCCGAGCCCGCCCAACGGGCGATCCGTTCGTGGGTCGAAAGCGGCGGTCGCTGGGTCGCCCTCCACGGCACCAACGCCGCTCTCACGCTCGGGGGACCGAACGGCGTCGAATCGCCACGGGTGTTCCCGCTCTGGGCCGAGACCCTCGGCAGCCAATTCGTCGCCCACCCGCCGATCCAGCCGTACACCGTGTCGGTCTCCGATCCGACGCACAGGCTGGTGTCGGGTATCGAGTCCTTCGACACCGACGACGAGTTGTACCTGAGCGAGTACGCCGACCGGGCCGCCCTCACCCCGCTCTTGCACACCACCTGGCAGGGCGAGGCCGCAGGATTCGCCGAGTCCGACTGGACCACGACCGACCCCACGCACCTCGTGATGTATCTGCGCCACCTCGGCCGGGGCTCCATCCTCTACAACACCCTCGGTCACTGCCGGGGCCACTACGACATGAAGCCGGTGCTCGACTTCTACCCCCGCATCGAGAGGTGCTCGTGGGAGAAGCCGGCGTACTACGAATTGTTGCGACGCTCACTACGGTGGGCGCGCGGCCTCGACGCCTGAGCCCTCGATCCCCCAGAAAGCCAAAGGACCACTCATGGATCTAACGACCGACGTGCAACTCGATCTGCACCGACGCATGGTGCGCATCCGACTGTTCGAGGAGGCCGCCGGTCGACTCGCCGAGTCGAACCGCCTGCCCGGATTCCTCCACCTCTACGTGGGCGAGGAGGCGGTGGCCGCCGGAGTCTGCGGTGCGCTCAACGACGACGACCACATCACCTCCACGCACCGTGGCCACGGCCACCTCGTCGCCAAGGGCGGCGACTTCAACCGCATGATGGCCGAGCTCATGGGCAAGGCCACCGGTTATTGCAAGGGCAAGGGCGGATCGATGCACATCTCCGACACCTCGCTCGGCATGCTCGGGGCCAACGGCATCGTCGGTGCGGGTTCACCCATCGCCGTCGGGGCCGCCTTCGCCAACAAGTACCGCGGTCGCGGTCAGGTGGCGGTGGCATTCTTCGGTGACGGGTCGACCAACATCGGCGCGTTCCACGAGGCCGCGAACATGGCGTGCGCCCTGCACCTGCCCATCGTCTTCGCCTGCGAGAACAACGAGTACGGCGAGTTCACCCCCCGCGACAAGACCATGGCCATCACCGACATCGTCGACCGCGCGGCCGGCTACGGCATGCCCGGCGTCATCGTCGACGGCATGGACGTCATCGCGGTGCACGAGGCCGCCGTCGAGGCCGTCGAACGGGCCCGCTCCGGAGGCGGTCCGTCGCTCATCGAGGCCAAGACCTACCGCTTCTACAACCATCACGGGGTGCAGAACCTGGGCCTGAAGTACCGCTCCGACGACGAGGTCGCCCTTTGGAAGCAACGCGACCCGATCTTCACGCTCGAGGATCGCATGATCGCCAACAAGTCGGCCTCCCGCGACCAGTTCGACGCCATCTGGGCCGAGTTGCGGGCGGGAATCGACGCGGCGATCAAGTTCGCCGAGGACAGCCCCTACCCCGCGCCCGACCAGATCATGGTGGGCGTCTACACGAGCATGAGCGGAGCGAACTGATGGCCGACGAACGCAAACTCCCGTACGTCATGGCTTTCAACGAAGCCGTCAAACAGCAGATGGAAGCCGACCCCAACGTCTTTTGCGCCGGAGAGGACATCGGCGCATTCGGTGGGGTGTTCGGCACGTTCGGCGGCCTGCAGGCCAAGTTCGGTGCCGAGCGCGTGGTCGACACCCCGATCAGCGAGCAGGCGATCGTCGGACTCGGCGTGGGGGCAGCCGTCACCGGCTTGCGCCCCATCGTCGACCTCATGTTCATGGACTTCATCTGCGTGGCGCTCGACCAGATCGTCAATCAGGCGGCCAAGTTGAAGTACATGTTCGGTGGCGACGCGGTGTTGCCGCTCACCATCACCACCGCCGGTGGCGGCGGATTGTCCGCGGCGGCCCAGCACAGCCAGTCCCTCGAGGCTCTGCTCTGCCACATCCCGGGCCTGAAGGTGGTCATGCCGTCGAACCCCTACGACATGAAGGGACTGATGACGGCCTGCATCCAGGAGAACAACCCCACGGTCATGATCAAGCACAAGCGCCTGTTGGGAATGACGGGCCACGTGCCCGAAGAGAGCTACTCGATTCCGCTCGGCCGTGGCAACGTCATCCGACCCGGCAAGGACGTCACGATCGGGGCCTACGCCCGGATGGCGAACGAGGCCCTGGTCGCCGCCGAGGAACTGGCCAAGGACGGCATCGACTGCGAGATTATCGACCCGCGCACCCTGCAGCCGCTCGACACCGACCTCATCGTGTCCTCGGTGAAGAAGACCAACCACGCCGTCGTCGTGCACGAAGCAGTGCGCTTCGGCGGACTCGGTGGCGAGATCGCCTCCCAGATCCAGGAACTGGCCTTCGATTACCTCGACGCACCGGTGACGCGCATCGGCGCACCGTTCTCTCCCGTGCCGTTCAGCCCCGCGCTCGAGCAGCACTACATCCCGGACTCCAAGACCATCGTCCAGGGGATCCGCGACGTGATGTCGCGGGGCTGAGCCACGTTCCATGGCCACCGTCGGCATCATCGTCAACCCGAATGCGGGCAAGGACATCCGACGATTGGTCACGCCGGCGACCCACACTTCCGACGTCACGAAGGTGGGCATCGTGCGCCGTGCGATCGTGGCCGCGGCCGAGTCGGGAGCCACTCGCATCCTGCTCATGCCCGATCGTCACCGTCTCGCCGAACGGGCCGCCGAGGGTTTGGGAGACGACCACTGCACGATCGAGATCGTCGACGAACCGGTCAGCGGTTCCCGCTACGACACCATCGGTGCCGCCCGACGCTTCTGGAAGGAACAAGCCGGAGCCGTGATCGCCCTCGGCGGTGACGGCACCGCGCGCGACGTCGCGCTCGGCTGGCCCGACGCTCCGTTGATCGCCATCTCGACCGGCACCAACAACGTCTTCCCGAGTGCCATCGACGGCACGTCGGCCGGTGTGGCGGCCGCCTTGGTAGCCACCGGTCGGGTCGATTCGGCGACGGTCACCCGGCGCTCCAAGCGGGTCGCGGTGCGCATCGAGGACGTGGTCGACGACCGAGACGGTGGCGAGCGACTCCTGTCCCGCGACGACTTGGCGCTCGTCGATCTCGCTTTCATCGACGCCATGTTCGTCGGGGCGCGCGCGGTTCGCGATCCCGGGACGGTACGCGCCGTGGTCGCCGCCGTCGCCACTCCGGCCAGCACCGGTCTGTCGAGCATCGCCGGGCGCGTACACCCCGTCGACCGCTGGGAACCCACCGGCGTTTTGGTGCGACTCGGCGACGACGCCGCGCGACGCGTGCGGGTGCCGCTCGCTCCGGGCTCTTTCACGACACTGGGTGTCTCCGAGGTGCGACCCCTCACCGTCGGCGAGGAGGTCGTGTTCGAGGGCAAGACCATTCTGGCCTTCGACGGCGAACGCGACATCCCGGTGAGCGAGCGCGGTCGGGTGACCGTGCGCATCGAGTCGAGTGGCCCGCTTCTGATCGACGTCGACGCCACGTTGATCATTGCCGCCCGCGATCGTCGCTTCGACGCCACTTCGAATCAGGAATCACCGATAGACAGGGACCACCATGGCCACTGAATTCATCATGCCCAAGCTCGGACTCACGATGGAGGAGGGAACGATCCTCGAGTGGCTCGTCGAGGACGGCACCGTCATCACGCCGGGCATGCCTGTGCTGCGCATCGAGACCGACAAGGTGGAGAGCGACGTCGAGTCCCCCGCTGCGGGCGTTCTTCACCGCACCGCCTCAGTGGGTGACACCTTCGCCTGCGGTGCCACGATCGGCTTCTTGCTGGCCGATGGCGAGCAGCCCCCGGCCGCACCGGCGACCGCGGCACCGGTGGCCGCCGTGACCGCCGCCGTGGCGACGCCGGCCGCGACGCCCACTGTGGCTCGGACCACGACCGATGGTCGCGCGTTCGTGTCACCCAACGCCAGGCGCGTGGCCCGCGAACTGGGCGTCGACATCGCCACCGTGGTCGGAACCGGACCCAATGGTCGCGTGGTGTCCGCCGACGTGCAGAACGCCCACCAGAATCCCGGCGCTCGCCGCGCTCCCGCGGTGCCCACCGTGGCCCCCATCGTCTCGTCGAACGGACAGGTGTTGGCCACCGCAGCGGCCCGCCAACTCGCCGAGTTGCTCGGCGTCGACTTGTCCCAGGTCCCCTACGACCCCACCGACGGTCGGGTGACCCGCGACGGTGTGGCGGCCTACGTTCGCGCGCGTTTGGCGACTCCGGCGTCACCGGCCGCCTCAGGCGGTTCGTCGACGGTCGCCAAAGCGCCACTCGCCGCCGCGACGCAGACGCCGACGTCGGTCAAGAAGATGTCGGGAATGCGCGGAACCATCGCCAAGCGGATGCACTCCAGCTTGCAGGAGATGGCGCAACTGACGTTGCACATGGATGCCGACCTCGACGCCGTGGTGGCCGATCGTGAAGCACGCAAAGCGGAAGGTGGGGCGACCCTGCCCGGCTTCACCGATTACGTCATCGCGGCCGCGGCCCGAGCGTTGCGCCTGCACCCCATCGTCAATTCGCAGGTCACCGACGACGGCATCGCCCTGTTACCCGACGTGCACGTGAGCATGGCTGTGGCCCTCGACGAGG
>JBJTFY010000319.1:0-6202 GCA_046093625.1 Actinomycetota bacterium | reverse complement strand
GTCGAGGTCATTGGCGAGGAGCGAGGGAACGCCCGCGGTGGCGGAGTCGAAGCGATCGGTGGTGCAGGTGTAGGCGTCGGAACGGGCGAGGGGGAGCGTGTTGCCGACAGAGAGCGAGACGGTGGAGACGTTGCCGAGGGTCAAGCCGTCGAAGCTGCGCGTGTCCCAGAGGACGCTGCGCAGGCGACTGGCGTTGTCGCCGACCACCCCCACGGCAACGGCCTCGCGACCCGCACCGGCGGCGTCGGTTTCCATCGCCTCGACGCGGCGCATCACCATCAACGCGTCGATCTCGACGCCGAGTCGCTCGCCCCACGACATCGCCGCGGTCACCCACACCTCGGGGCGCTCGAACGCGTCGGCCGTCGGCAGCACGACCACCTTCTTCGCTGCGACCTCGGCGAGCAGACGTCGGTCGAGGTCGTCGTGAGCGGTGAAGGCTCCTCCACCCTGGAAGACGATGATGCCTTTGGAGTCGCTCATGGTCCGAGCGTACGCCATCACGCGGCGACGAGCAGGTGCGCCTCCAACGCCGCCCAGTGATCGGGCGTGACACCGATCGTCGCGCAGAACGAGCGGATGTCGCCGTGTCGCGCGCGGAGGTCGCTCAGGACGCCGGCCAGTGAGTCGGGGTGGGCGGCACGGAAGACCGCGGGCATGGTGGTGAAACGTTCGGCCAGTTCCGGCGAAGCCGTGATCGCCCACTCTCGCGTGCGCTCGCCCGCGGCGTGACTGAGTCCGTAGTCGGCGGCCACCGTCGGGTCGTCCACCCCGAGCCCGGCCAGCAACAGACCCGCCACCAGTCCGGTGCGGTCCTTCCCGGCCGCACAATGGAAGACCACGGGCGCGCTCTCGGCGTCGGCGATCACCCGCAGTGCGGCTCCGACGAAGTCCCCGCCTTGTTCGAGCATCAAGTGGTACTTCTCGCGCAGGAACTCACTCTGGTGCTCGGACCATTTGCGCGCTTCTTCCATGTCCCAGGTGCGATCGATGATCGAGAAGTGGTGAAAGTCCACGGGATAACGCTCGACGGGGAACGTGCCCCGCTCGTGCAGTTCCTCGGCCGTGCGGAGATCGATCACCGTACGCAGGCCGAGTGGGCGCAGCGTCTCCAGATCGTCGGCCGTCAACCGGTACAGGCCGTCGGCGCGGAACACCTTGCGCCATGCCACCCGCCGACCGTCGCCGGTGGCGTACCCCCCGAGGTCGCGGAAGTTGTGCACCGCCGAGAGCGCGATGAGTCGGTCGGGGTGGTCGATCACCCGGACGATCGTATTGGTCTCGTGCGAACACCCGGCTTTGTCCGGGTTACCAATCGGTAACTAACATCTCACGAACTGCGGCTGCGTCCGCCACTCAAGGAGCAATCACATGACCATCGCCACCGTCGGAGTCGTCGGATCCGGAATCATGGGCTCGGGCCTCGCCGAGGTCGTCGCGCGCGGGGGCATGAACGTCATCGTCCGCTCGCGCAGCCAAGCCACCGCTGATGCCATGGTGGCCTCGGTCGCCAAGGGGCTCGCCAAGCAGGTCGAGAAGGGACGGCTCACCGAGGACGAGAAGGGCGCGATTCTCGGTCGCATCACCGCCGTGAGCGAACTGTCGAAGTTGGCCGACTGCGACCTCGTGATCGAGAGCGTCGTCGAGGACCTCGACACCAAGAAGGCGCTCTTCACCGAACTCGACCAGATCGTCAAGGCCGGTGCGATCATCGCCACCAACACCTCCACTCTTCCGGTGGTCGAACTCGCGATGTGCACCGGTCGCCCGGAGTCGGTGTGCGGAATCCACTTCTTCAACCCGGCCACCGCCATGCCCTTGGTCGAGATCGTGCGTCCGCTGTCGGCCAGCGACGACACCATCGCCGCCGCCACGGCCTTCGCCGAGGCCTGTGGCAAGCAGCCGGTGCAGGTCAAGGACCGCGCGGGGTTCATCGTCAACGCGTTGCTTTTCCCGTACTTGAACAACGCGGTGCGCATGCTCGAGCAGGGCACCGCGAACATGGCCGACATCGACACCGCCATGAAGGGCGGCTGCAACTTTCCGATGGGTCCGTTCGCCTTGCTCGATCTGGTCGGCCTCGACACCTCGCTCGCCATCCTCGACGCGCTGTACGACGAGTTCCGCGATCCCAACTACGCGGCCGTGCCCACGTTGCGACGCATGGTCGCCGCCGGCCAACTCGGTCGCAAGACCAAGTCCGGCTTCTACACCTACTGAGCCGATGACGGCGCCCTGGCCGGTCGTCGACGAGGACGTCGCTCGCTTCTCCGCGCCGCAGAGCCCGGTCCCCTCCACCGAGTGGGACTTCTCACAGGTCGACTTCGCCGACGACGACCTCGTCGCGGTGGGGGCCGACCTCGAACCCGGCACGCTGGTGCACGCGTACTCGAGCGGCTTGTTCCCCATGCCGATCGGTCGCGGTCGACTCGGCTGGTTCAGTCCGGTGTCACGCGGCATCATCCCGCTCGACGGGTTCCACGTGTCCGAGTCGTTGCGCAAGAGTGCTCGAAAGTTCACCGTTCGCTTCGACACCCGCTTCACCGAGGTGATGGCGGCCTGCGGAGACAAGAAGCGCGAGCACGGCTGGATCAACGACGAGTTCATCGAGGCGTACGGCGAGTTGCATCGGCTCGGCTGGGCGCACTCGTGCGAGGTCTACCGCGATGGCGAGTTGGTCGGCGGCACCTACGGGGTGCGGGTGGGGCGGTTCTTCGCCGGCGAAAGCATGTTCCACCGCCACACCGACGCCTCGAAGGTGGCGCTCTGGGCGCTGACCGCCACCATGCGAGCCGCGGGCATCGTTCTGTTCGACGTCCAATGGACCACTCCCCATCTCATGTCCCTCGGAGCCGTCGACGTCGCCCGGACCGACTACCTCGTTCTTCTGTCCGAGGCGAGCAACCACTGATTTTCCCGACAGACTGAGACCATGGCCGACGCACCGGGAATCAAGCGGGACGAACCGTGGTTGATGCGCACCTACTCGGGACACTCCACCGCCAAGGCGTCGAACGAGCTCTATCGCACGAACCTCGCCAAGGGTCAGACCGGTCTCTCCATCGCCTTCGACCTACCCACCCAGACCGGATACGACCCCGACTCGGCCATGGCGGCCGGCGAGGTGGGCAAGGTCGGTGTTCCGGTGGCGCACCTCGGACACATGCGCACCCTCCTCGACGGAATCCCGCCGGGGCAGATGAACACCTCGATGACGATCAACGCCACGGCCGCCTGGCTACTCGCGCTGTACGTCGCCAACGCCGAGGAACAGGGCGTCGCACGGGGTGCATTGCGCGGCACCACCCAGAACGACATCGTCAAGGAGTACCTCTCGCGCGGCACCTACATCTTCCCTCCGGTGCCGTCCCGTCGGCTGATCGTCGACATGGTGGCGTGGTGTGCGAACAACGCACCGAAGTGGAACCCCATGAACGTCTGCTCGTATCACCTGCAGGAAGTGGGCGCCACGCCCGTGCAGGAGATCGCCTACTCACTGGCCACCGCGGTCGGGGTGCTCGACGCCGTGCGCGACTCCGGACAGGTGCCACCCGAGCAGTTCGCCCAGGTGTTCGGAAGCATCTCGTTCTTCGTCAACGCCGGAATCCGATTCGTCGAAGAGACCTGCAAGATGCGCGCCTTCACCGAGTTGTGGGACCGCATCGGCCTCGAGCGTTACGGGGTGACCGACGAGAAAGCCCGCCGTTTCCGCTACGGCGTGCAGGTGAACTCGCTCGGTCTCACCGAGGCCCAGCCCGAGAACAACGTTCAGCGCATCGTGCTCGAGATGCTCGCGGTTTCGTTGTCGAAGAAGGCTCGCGCCCGCAGCATTCAGTTGCCCGCCTGGAACGAGGCCCTCGGCCTGCCCCGTCCGTGGGACCAACAATGGAGCCTGCGCATGCAACAGGTTCTGGCCTTCGAGACCGATCTGTTGGAATACGGCGACATCTTCGACGGCTCGAAGGTCATCGAAGCCAAGACGGCCGAACTGCGCGACGCGGCGTGGGCCGAGTTCGAGGAGGTTCTCGCCATCGGAGGGGCCTTCGAAGCCGTCGACGCGTTGAAGGGCCGACTGGTCAAGTCGATGGCCGAGCGCAGCCGACGCATCGAAAGTGGTGAGCAGGTCGTGGTCGGCGTCAACAGCTACACCGAGTTCGAGCCGTCACCGCTCGGTGGCGACGGCAACATCGTCAAGGTCGACCCCGACGTCGAGCGGCAGATGATCGACGACGTGCGTTCGTGGCGCGCGGGTCGCGACGAGTCCGCCGTTGCCGCCGCCCTCGACGAGCTGAAGCGGGCCGCGCGCGGAAGCGACAACATCATGGAGCCATCGATCGCCCTCGCCAAGGCCGGCGGAACCACCGGAGAATGGTCGAGCGCGTTGCGCGAGGTGTTCGGCGAATACCGCGCCCCCACCGGAGTGGCCGCCGCCGTCGGCAAACGCCCCGGCGAGTTGGCGGCGGTCGCCGAGTTCGTGCGTTCCATCCCCGGTGGACCACCCAAGATCCTGGTGGCCAAACCCGGCCTCGACGGCCACAGCAGCGGTGCCGAACAGATCGCGGTGGCTGCACGGGATTCCGGAATGGAAGTCGTGTACTCCGGCATCCGCCTCACGCCCGAGCAGATCGCCGCGAGTGCACGCGACGAGGACCCCGACGTGATCGGCCTGTCGATCCTCTCGGGTTCGCACATGGCGCTCGTGCCGGCGGTGCTGGAGCAACTGCGGGCCCAGGGCGTCGATTCTCCCGTGGTGGTCGGGGGCATCATCCCCGAGGAGGACCGTCCGGTGTTGCTGTCGAGTGGCGTCTCGGCCGTCTACACACCCAAGGACTTCCAACTGGCCACGATCATGCGCGACATCGCCGAGATCGTCGCCGCCAATCGCGGCTGAGGGTCTAGACCGCGACGGCCGACTGGCTGTCGATCCAACGCTCGAGAACCGGTCCGCTCTCGAAACTGGTGATCAACGCGTAACGAGGTGTCGGGGCGTTGTGCACCACGACGTGCCACAAGCGTTGGGTGTCGACCACGAATCGTGCTCCACGCGGCAAGGGCACGCGACGCTCGGTGGAACGGTCGGGCAGCCCGTCGGCGTCGTTGTCCATGAGGAGCATGTAACTGTCGGGCGAGTCAGTGAGTTCTACCCACGACCGCACGACCCAACCTTCGTCGTCGGGATTGAAGCGGTTGTTGTCGTCGCGGTGGATCGACCGGATGGCGGTCTCGCGATCCTGGGGTTCGAGTTTGATGATGCGCACCCGCCCGAAGTTGGCTCCCACCGACGACACGTAGTCGCGGAGTGTCGGTGCCTTCTCGGCGTTGCTGGTCCAGAGGGCGTCCTTGTCGGTCTTGCCCTTGTCCCAGAACCCGCGACAGTCGAGTTGGCCGTCAGCCGAGGCCAACGGGGCGAAGTTGGTGTCGCCGCCACTCTTCCAGTCCATGTATTCGAGCGACTCCCACTCGTGAGCGGGCACCTCGAGGGGCATCGGCTTCAGCATCACGAAACCGGACTCGGCCAACACCGACATACGAGGGTGCGGGGTTCGCAACGGGATCTTGACCGACCAGTGTTCGCTGTTGGGCCAGAAAGCGCCGTTGCTCATGTCCTCATTCTACGAATCGTGCCGTGGACACGCAGAGCACTTGGTCACGAGATCGTCCGCGGAGGACCCGTGGGTCAGGGGGCCGCGGTGGTGCTCGACGTCGAGGTGGTCGGCGCGGCGGTGGTGGGCAACACCCCACCCGAGGGGATGATCACCTTCTGCCCGGCCTGAATGGCGTCGGGGTTCGCCAGACCGTTGGCCGCGACCAAGGCCTCCACGGTCACGCCGAACTGGCCGGCGATGTAGGAGAGGGTGTCACCTTGCTGAATGGTGTACGTCTGCTCACCCATCACCACCGTGGTGGTCGTGGTTTGCGCATCGAACGGCAAGGTGGTGGGAGCGTCGGTACCGAGAATCGGCAGCGAGTCGAGGCCCGATGAGCCCTCGTCACCGCACGCCGACACGACGACCAGCAACGAGAGCGACGAAAGAGCGACGAGGCGACGAATCACGCCCCCAGCGTAGGAGCACCCGTGCGAATTGCCACCCGTCAGTCGACTCGATCGGTGACGTAGTACGCGAGGGCCTCGAGCTCGGGCTTGGCCCGATCGTCGATGGTCGTCGAGGCGAGCGCGGCCACGGCCTCGTCGCGCAATCGC
>JBJTFY010000318.1:0-2090 GCA_046093625.1 Actinomycetota bacterium | reverse complement strand
GAGCGAGATCGTTGTCGAGGAAACCGTCCTCGATCATTCCGAGCACGAGGCTCGTGGTACCCAACTTCAGCAACGTCGCACCCTCCGACATGTTCGCGTCACCGACGATCACGTGCAGACGGCGGTACTTCTGGGGGTCACAGTGCGGCTCGTCGCGGGTGTTGACGATCGGTCGCTTCAAGGTCGTCTCGAGCCCGACCTCCTCCTCGAAGAAGTCGGCCCGTTGGCTGATCTGGAAGTCGACGTCGTCCGAGGCGTGACCGGGGGCCTCGCTCCCCACCTTTCCCGCGCCACAGAACACCTGCCGGGTCACGAAATGCGGGGTGATCTGCGCGACGAGTCGCCCGAACGGCGTCTCGCGGGCGACGAGGAAGTTCTCGTGGCACCCGTAACTGTTGCCCTTGCCGTCGCTGTTGTTCTTGTGGATCAACAACTCCGCCCCGTCGGGGAGCAGTGGAGCCGCCAGGGCCATCGAGCGTCGCACGATCTCCTCGGCGGCCCGATCGAACACCAATGCCTGCACGGCGTCCGAGCACTCCGGGGTGGAGATCTCCGGGTGGGCGTGATCGACGTAGTACCGCGCACCGTTGGTGAGCACCGCGTTCACGAGATGCGACTCGACCTCGGGTGCCAACGCGTCCTCGTACGAGAAACCACGGGCGTCGACGCCGGGACTCTCGTCCTCGAAGTCCCAATCGACCCGGCGGTCGTTCACGTACGCGTTGATCAGGACCGACGAGGCCGCGACCGGATTCGATTCGCCGCCGCGCACGAGGATCCCGTACTCGGTCTCGACACCGCACACCTTGCGAATCGCCATGTCGAACCGTCAGAGATACTGACCGGTGGCGTTGCGTTCGATCGCCCGGCCCCCGGCCACGCCGTCGGAGGCGCGACCCTCGTTGACGAGGGTGCGGATGAAGACGATGCGCTCGCCCTTCTTGCCCGAGATCTTCGCCCAGTCGTCGGGGTTCGTCGTGTTCGGGAGGTCCTCGTGCTCACGGAACTCCTGCCGGATGGAATCAATGAGATCCTGGGTTCGCACTCCGCGTGTGCCGCCGGCGATGACCCGCTTGATCGCCAACTTCTTGGCCCGGCGCACGATGTTCTCGATCATGGCACCCGACGCGAAATCGCGGTAGTACAGCACCTCTTTGTCGCCGTTGGCATAGGTGACCTCGAGGAAGCGGTTCGTCTCGTCGGTCCGGTACATCATCTCCGCGGTGGTGTCGATCATCGCGGACACCGCCGCCTCGGCCGATCCGGCCGACTCGGTCTCGGAGTCGTCGAGCGGTAGGTCGACGGTCAGATACCGGGCGAAGATCTGCCGGGCCGCACGCTCGTTCGGTCGTTCGATCTTGATCTTCACGTCGAGCCGACCCGGGCGCAGGATCGCCGGGTCGATGAGATCCTCGCGGTTGGTGGCACCGATCACGATCACGTTGCGCAGACCCTCGACACCGTCGATCTCGGCCAGCAACTACGGCACGATCGTGGACTCCATGTCGGACGAGATACCGGTTCCGCGCGTGCGGAACATCGAGTCCATCTCGTCGAAGAACACGATCACCGGCCAGCCTTCCTCGCTCTTCTCGCGCGCGCGTTGGAACACGAGGCGGATCTGTCGCTCCGTCTCCCCCACGTACTTGTTGAGCAGTTCCGGGCCCTTGATGTTGATGAAGTAACTGCGCCCCTTCTCGTCGCCGGTCCGGGTGGCGACCTTGCGGGCGAGGCTGTTGGCCACCGCTTTGGCGATCAACGTCTTGCCGCAACCCGGCGGCCCGTACAGCAGGATGCCCTTGGGAGCCGGCAGCGCATGCTCGGCGAAGAGGTCGTGGTGCAGGAACGGCAACTCGACCGCATCGGCGATCTGCTCGATCTGGTCGTCGAGTCCGCCGATGTCCTGGTAACTGATGTCCGGGACCTCTTCGAGCAGGAGGTCCTCCACCTCGGGGCGGGGCAACTTCTCGAGCAGCAGGTGCGACCGGGTGTCGAGTCGAACTGTGTCTCCGGAGCGCAGGTGGACCCCGCGCAACGAATCGGCCAACTCGCACACGATCTCCTCGTCGGTGCGTCCGACGACGATCGCC
>JBJTFY010000317.1:0-2982 GCA_046093625.1 Actinomycetota bacterium | reverse complement strand
TCGAGCATGATCGGAGCACCGACCTCGTCGACGAGACCGCCGATGGTGACGGTGAAGGTGTGCCCCTCGGTCAACGAGACGGCCGGCCGCAACGTGACGAGGCCGGACTGTCCGTCGAGTTCGCCCCAGAACGGCACGGGCTCACCGGTCGCGTCGTCGACGATGGAAGTGGCCATGGACGATTCGATCGACTTCTCGATGGCGGTCGAATCCGGGATTCCGCTGGCCGCCAGATCGACCCCGTCGGCTGCGAACACGATCGCCGAGTTCGGCGAGAAACCGTCGGCGCGGTTCTGGTCGCTCAGGTCCATGACGACCCCGTCGACGTTGACCGGGGCGCCGGCAGCCGGTAGCGCCAAACGGCGTCCGGTGTCGGTGGAGGGGTCGGGGATCGTCAGTCGGTCGTCGGGCCACGGCAACAGACACGTCCGCACTCCCTCACACGGTGGGGCCGTCGGGACGGTCGATTCGGCCGTCGTCGTCGGCTGGGTGTCGACATCGGACGACCCGGAACAGGACACCAGGATCGCCCCCACGAACAGTGACGATGCGACGAGAGAGGGGCGGGCCTTCGACATGTGGGAAGCCTGCCACACGGCTCGCCGGGGGTCGCCGAACCCCCGCGGGACTTCGGTATGATCGTACGCATGTTCGTAGACGGCTCCCGAGGCGAGGGTGGTTCTCATCGTGTCCTCGGCATCGATCCGGGTCTGACCCGCTGCGGATACGCCGTCATCGACGCCCACGGCGGCGAGACCCGGGCGGTATCGCTCGGGGTGCTCCGTACACCCGTCGACGAGCCCTTGGCCGCCCGCCTGGCGCGTCTGCACACCGATTTCGAGGAGCTCCTGGCGGAGTTCTCCCCGCACAGCGTCGCCGTCGAGCAGGTGTTCTTCCAGGTCAACGTGCGCACCGCCATGAGCGTGGGACAGGCCAGTGGCTTGATGTTGGCCCTGGCGCACCGCGCCGGATGCGCGGTCGTCCAATACACGCCGAATCAGGTGAAGGAGTCGGTCACCGGTTGGGGTGGAGCGGGCAAGGAGCAGGTTCAACGCATGGTGCAGGTTCGCCTCGGACTCGGTGCACCACCGCGACCCGCCGACGCCGCCGATGCCGCGGCCCTCGCTCTGTGTCACCTCTCCATGGCCCCCATGCACCAGCGGTTGATCGCCGCCGGGGCCCCGGCGGTCATGGGTCGAGCCCGCAGTCGGCGTCGGGCGGGATGATGATCGGCTCGCTGCGGGGAACGGTGCTCGAGCGCAACGCCGACGGCACGGTGCTCGTCGAGGTCGGTGGCGTCGGCTATTGCGTGCACGTGACTCCGCGCACCCTCGCCGAACTCGAACCCACCTCGCCCGCGTTCATCTACGTCCACCACCACATTCGCGAGGACGCCCAGACGCTGTACGGATTCCTGCACCGCGACGAGAGGTCGACGTTCGCCACCTTGATCGCCACGCACGGAGTCGGACCGACACTGGCCCTGGGCATCTTGTCGACGCATTCGCCGGCCGCTCTCGTCGACATCGTCGCCTCCGCCGACGTCGCCGCGCTCACCCTCGTTCCCGGTGTCGGCAAGAAGACCGCCGAGCGACTGCTCGTCGAACTCAAGAGCCGGCTCCAGGTTCCGGTGCTCACCAACGAGTCGAATTCCGGCAATCACGCCACGGCCTCCGACGTACGCGAGGCCCTGATCGGCCTCGGGTACACCGAAGGTGAGATTCGCGAGGCACTCCGAGCGGTGGACGCGCGGTCCGACAGCGCCACGATGTTGCGCGAGGCGCTGCGGGTGTTGGGGGTGCGCCGTGCGTGAGGAGTTCCTCGACCCAGGCCTGAACGACGGGGGAGAAGCGTCCGACGAGGTCGGACTGCGCCCTCGGCACTTGCAAGAGTTCGTCGGCCAACGCGAACTCAAGGAGAAGTTGTCGATTGTGCTGGAAGCGGCCCGGCAGCGCGGCGAAGCCGTCGACCATCTTTTGTTCGCCGGCCCCCCGGGACTCGGCAAGACCACGTTGTCGGGCATCATCGCGGCCGAGATGGGCGTACGTTTGCACGTCACATCGGGACCCGCGCTCGAACGGGCCGGTGACCTAGCCGCGATCCTGACCAAACTCGAATCCTCCGACGTGCTGTTTATCGACGAGATCCATCGCCTCGGACGCGCAGTCGAGGAGATCCTGTATCCCGCGATGGAGGACTTCCAACTCGACATCGTCGTGGGCAAGGGCCCGGCGGCGTCGAGCATCAGGCTCACATTGCCCCGCTTCACGTTGGTGGGTGCCACCACGCGCACGGGCATGATCACCGGACCGCTGCGCGACCGGTTCGGATTGGTCGCGCGTCTCGACTATTACGACGACGACGAACTGCTCCTGATCGTCCGTCGCGCGGCCGACATCCTGGGCGTCACGATCGACGCCGATGGGTGTCACGAGATCGCCCGCCGGAGCCGGGGCACGCCCCGCATCGCCAATCGTCTCTTGCGTCGCGTTCGCGACTTCGCCGAAGTGCGGGGGACGGGAGCCATCACGGGTCCGATCGCCGACGAAGGTTTGGCGGTGTTCGGCGTCGACGGTCGCGGCCTCGACAAGGTCGACCGCGCCTTGTTGACCACGTTGTGCAAGCAGTTCAACGGCGGTCCGGTCGGTTTGTCGACGTTGGCCATCGGCGTGGGCGAACAACCCGAGACGGTCGAGGACGTCTACGAGCCCTTCCTGATCCAACAGGGCCTGATCGCGCGCACACCACGAGGTCGGGTGGCCATGGCTTCCGCATGGACCCACATCGGTCTCGAGGCGCCGCCCGACCACGGTGCACGACCCGACCTGTTCTCCTGACTCCGCCGAGCCGACGTGCACGTCTCCGACTTCGACTACGACCTCCCGGTCGATCGCATCGCCCAGACCCCGATCGAACCCCGGGATGCGGCCCGACTTCTCGTCGACGCCGAACACCGCCAAACCTTCGTCGGCGATCGGACCC
>JBJTFY010000316.1:0-4244 GCA_046093625.1 Actinomycetota bacterium | reverse complement strand
CGCGGGAACGCAATTCGGTGACGCTGTGCTGCGTGGGCTTCGTCTTTTGCTCTCCGCTCGGGCCGATGAACGGCACCAGCGTGACGTGCACGTAGCACACGTTGTCGCGTCCGGCTTCCTTGCGATACTGGCGAATCGCCTCCAAAAACGGGAGGATTTCGATGTCGCCGACCGTTCCGCCGACTTCGGTGATCACCACGTCGACGTCCTCGGTGGCCATGCGTCGGATGCGTCGCTTGCTCTCGTCGGTGATGTGCGGGATCACCTGCACGGTCGTGCCGAGGTACTCGCCGCGACGTTCGGCGGCCACCACCGCGTGGTAGATCGAACCGGTCGTGGCGTTGGAATTGCGCGTGAGGTTCTCGTCGATGAATCGCTCGTAGTGACCGAGATCGAGATCGGTCTCGCCACCGTCGTCGGTGACGAACACCTCGCCGTGTTCGAAGGGATTCATGGTGCCGGGGTCGACGTTGATGTAGGGATCGAGCTTCTGCATCGTCACCCGCAGACCGCGCAACTTCAACAGTCGACCGAGTGAGGAAGCGGTGAGACCCTTGCCGAGCGAGCTCGCGACCCCTCCGGTCACGAAGATGTGCTTCGGCATGTCGACCTCCCGTTTCATGGCGCCCAACGAGCGCCCACAACGGGAGATCACCCTACCCGCCCGACGACCGACCCACCGACATCCCGACGGGATGGCCGACCGCGGTCAGCCCGCCAGCAACTCGCGGGCGTGACGACGAGCCGCAGCGCTGTCGGGACGGCCCGAGAGCATGCGCGCCACCTCGTCGACCCGATCGTTGCCGGCCACCACCTCGGCGCTGGCCCGGGTGCGCTCGGCTCCGTCGACCGTGACGATCTGCTTGCGCACGACGATGTGGCGATCGGCGACCGCGGCCACTTGAGCCAAGTGGGTGACCACGAACACCTGGTGCTGGCGGGCCAGACGGGACAGACATTGGGCGACGGCGTTGGCGGCGGTTCCGCCGATCCCGGCGTCGACCTCGTCGAAAATGAGGATCGGCGGCCCGTCGGTGAGGACCATGCGGATCGCCAACATCGTGCGGGCCAATTCGCCTCCCGAGGCCACCTTGGCAAGCGGCGCGGCTGGCGAACCGGGGTTGGCGGCCAACAGGAAGGTCACGTCGTCGGCGGGGTCGTCGCCGGCGACCTCGACGCTCACAACGGCGCGCTCCATGGCCAGTTCGGCCAAGTGCTCGGTCACCTGACGACCGAGCGTGGCGGCGGCACCACGCCGGGCGGCGGCCACCGCGGCCGCGGCCGAGCGCTCGGCGGCCAGCGCGACACGCCGTTGCGCCTCGAGTTCGCCCACCCGTCCCTCGAACGACTCCAGTTCGGCCAGCCGTTGGGCGCTCTCACCTTGGTAGGCGAGCACTTCGGCCAGCGAATCTCCGTACTTGCGCTGCAGTTCCCGCAGGTCACGGCGACGGCCACGCACCTCGGCCAAACGCACGGGGTCGTCCTCACAGGCCTCGGTGACCCGCCGCAGGTCACGGGTCAGGTCGGCCAATTCCGACGCCAGATCGCGCAACCGGGCCAAGTCGGCGGCGAACGGCCCACGGCCGTTGAGACCGGCGATGGCGGAGCCGATGGCGTCGCCGGCGGCTCCGTCGGCGTCGAGGGCGGCCACGGCGGCCTCCCCCGCCTCACGATGTGCGGTGGCATCGGCCAAGGTGTCCTCGAGGACCTCGAGACGCTGGTCCTCCTCGGGGTCGGCGATTCCCAGCGCCTCGATTTCGTCGACCTGGAATCGCAACAGGTCGATCTCGCGGGCCCGGCTCTTGGCGTCGCCGCCCAAGGCGGCCCGGGCGGCGTCGATCTCGGTGATGTGCCCCCGGGCCGCGCGCAGGGGACCGAGGTCGCTACCGGCGAACTCGTCGAGGGCCGCCCGTTGCACCGCCGCGGCCAACAAACTCTGGTGCGTGTGCTGACCGTGAAGGTCGACGAGGCGTGCTCCGAGGTCGGCCAACTGGCTCACCGTCGCCAGGCGACCGTCGACGTAGGCGCGCGATCGCCCGTCGAGGGGCACCACCCGCGTCAGCACGTGTTCGTCGTCTCCGACCACGAATCGACCCTCCACGCGGGCTTCGGTGGCGCCCGCGCGCACCCGAGCGGCGTCGGCACGACCACCCACCAACAGCGAGATGGCCTCGATGATCATCGTCTTGCCGGCCCCGGTCTCACCGGTGAGCACGATCAACCCCTCGGAGAACACCACGTCGAGTCGGTCGATCAAACCCAGGTCTTCGATGTGGAGTTCGGTCAACATGACGGTCAGCGGTCGGCGAGTCCGAACTTGGCCTTCAGAACCTGATGGAACCGTCGGCTCTCGAGTCGTACGAAGTGAGCGGGTCGATCGGACGCCGAACAGCGCACCCGGTCACCGGGTTGCAACACCACGGCTTCTTGTCCGTCGACGGTGAGGCCGACCGGGCGCTGGCCCACCACTTCGATCTCCACCGACTCGTCGGAGCGCAGCACGAGCGAGCGGTCGAACAACATGTGCGGAGCCAGGGGCGTGATGAGAATGGCCTGATGCTCCGGCGAAATCACGGGACCGCGCGCCGAGAGCGAATAGGCGGTCGACCCGGTGGGTGTGGCCACGAGTATTCCGTCGGCTTGATAGGTCGTGAATGGGGCGCCGTCGATGTGCAGGCGCAAGCGCACGGTCTGCCCCGCGTGCTGCTTTTCGAGTGAGGCCTCGTTCAACGACCGCCACGCATGACGACCCGACGCCGTGGTGGTCACCACGTCGAGAACCAGTCGCTGTTCGATGTGCACCTCGTGGGCGAAGAATCGTGCGAGCGCTTCCTCGACGTGCGCCGGTTCGACCTCGGCGAGGTACCCGAGCAATCCGACGTTCACCCCCAGAATCGGAACCTCCGCTCCGTCGAGCAGGGCGACCGCGCGCAACATGGTTCCGTCACCACCGATGCTCACGACGAGACCGGTGTCGGTGGCGATCCCGGACACCGTCTCGATCGCGTCGACCCCCAGCGAAGCCGCGTCGGGGGCCAAGGCGACCGGATGATGACCGTGGGCGATGAGCCAGCGCGCCACCCGCCCGGCCACCGTGGGGGCCTCGGGGCGGTCGGTGGTACCGACGATCAAGACGTTCACGGGTTCATCTTTCCATGCCGGTGTGGCAGAACCGCATGCAAGAGGAACTCGCGATTGCCTTCGGCTCCGGTGATCGGTGAGGGAATCACGTGGGCGACCGTGGCGCCCGCGGACTCGCAGGCGGCCCGAACATCGGCCACGGCGACGTCGTGCAAGACCGGATCGGTGATCACCCCACGTCCGCGCGACACGTCCCGCTTGCCCACCTCGAACTGCGGTTTCACGAGCAGCACCATGAACGCACCGGGCTCGCACACGCTCACGAGGGCCGCCACGACGAGGGTGAGCGAAATGAAGGAGAGGTCGGCCACCACCGCGTCGACCCGACCCCCGATCGAGTCCGGGGTCACCTCACGCACGTTGAAACGCTCGATCACGGTCACGTCGGCGTGCGCCCGGATGCGCGGGTGCAGTTGTCCGTGACCCACGTCGAGGGCCACCACGTGCCGGGCACCGCGTTGCAACAGACAATCGGTGAAGCCACCGGTCGAGGCACCGGCGTCGAGTACCCGCAGTCCGCTCACGTCGAGACCCCAACCCGACAGCGCCGCGTCGAGTTTGTCTCCCCCACGGCTCACGAATCGCGCCGGCGGACCGTCGATCACTACGGCGTCGGCCGGGTCGACTTGTCGCGCGGCCTTGTCGGCGATGGCGCCGTTCACCCGCACGCGGAGCGCGTCGATCAACTCGGTGGCCTCACGACGACTGCTCACCAGTCCCCGACGAACCAGTTCGGCGTCGAGCCGCTGACGACGCGACACGCGAAATCAGACGGCGCTCGGGCCACCCGCGTTCGGCGCGGCCTTCTTGGTCGCAGCCTTCTTCGTCGCCGGCTTCTTCGCCGCAGCCTTCTTCGTAGCCGGCTTCTTCGCCGCAGCCTTCTTAGCGGCCGGCTTCTTCGCGGCTGGCGCGGTGGTCGCGGCCGGCTTCTTCGCCAATCCCTTGGTGGCTGCCGACACCAGCAGCGTGCGGGTGGCGTCGAGGCTCTTGTTCAGGACCTCGACCTGCTTCTCCAGTTGGTCGATACGCACCATCAGTCGTCCGAGTTGCTTGGCCACCTCTTTTTGCACCGACATCGAGAACTGCTCGGCCGAACGACGCGC
>JBJTFY010000315.1:0-15479 GCA_046093625.1 Actinomycetota bacterium | reverse complement strand
TAGCTTGAGGGGCTAGTGATCGTAAGATCGTGGGGGTTCAAGTCCCCCCTTCGACACCATCTCGGACCGGGTCACCCCCGGTCCGTTTCCTTTTCCGCGACGCCCTGGTGCAGGAATCCCATGACCTTGGGGCCGCGCATGTACGCGGATTCGTGGCTCGTGACGACGAGACCACTCGATCGGACGATTCCCGGGATGTCGCGGTCGAGTCGACAACCCCCGAACAGGCGGGAGTGCAGGGGCTGGATCCGGTCCTGCCAACGAGCAACCTTGTCGTCGGGCGCCCGTCCGTGATCGACGAAGTGGAAGCGACCACCCGGACGCAACACCCGGGCGATCTCCCTCATCGCCGATTCCACGTCGGGAATCGTGCACAAGGTCATCGTCGAGACGACGTGATCGACGGATTCGTCGGGGAGATCGATGCGCGCGCCGTCGAGGCCGAGGTACTCGACGCGGATTCCGCGAGCGCGGATCCGCTCGTCGGCTATGGGTCGCACCGAAACAGCCGGGTCGACGGCGTACAGGATGTCGACCGAATCGGGCAGGTGCGGGACGTTGGGGCCGGCGCCGAAGCCGACCTCCAGCACCCGACCCGAGAGCGGGGCGAGTTGGCGGCGCCTCGTTTCGTGGAACTCCCGGTTGTCGAGCACGCGGTCGATCAAGCGCGGCAACAGTCGATCGGTGTACCAGCCCACGTCAGGACGTCCCGAGCGCGGCGTCGATGCGGGCGTAGAGGTCGTCGTAGTCGTCGAGGGCCGGGAAATGCGAGAACTCGGCGATCACGTTCGGGGGAGCATGGAACAGGAAACCCGCGTCCGCGGCACCCAACATCGTCGTGTCGTTGTAGGAGTCACCGGCGGCGACCACCCGATAGTTGAGCGATTTGAACGCTTCGACCGCGCGTTGCTTCTGGTTGGGCTGACGCAAGCGGTAACCCACGATGCGATCGTCGTCGACCACCAGCCGGTGACACATGATCGTGGGTCGGCCGAGATGCTCCATCAGTGGTCGGGCGAACTGCTCGAAGGTGTCGGACAAGATGACGAGTTGGGTGCGGCGACGAAGTCGGTCGAGGAAATCGCGCGCGCCGGGCAGGGGATCGAGACCGGAGATGACCTCCGCGATGAGCGACATCCGCAGACCCTCGCGTTCCATGATGTCGATGCGGTAACGCATCAAGGCGTCGTAGTCGGGCTCGTCGCGGGTCGTGCGGCGCAACTCGAGAATCCCGGTGCGCTCGGCGACGGCGATCCAGATCTCGGGCACCAGGACGCCCTCGAGGTCCAGACAGACGAGACCCTGGGCGGAGGCGGCGTCGTTGGTCATCGCCTCATTCTGCCACTGTGCACCGGATCCGCCCAGAATGTCACGAACGCGCTGTCGCGAACGCTTCTTGGACGTGTGCTCCGTTCTCCTGTGTCGCGGAATCGCGGTCGACATGGTGAATGATGGGGGGCGATGTCGACGACTCCCGATAGCTCTCCTCGGATGGTGTGGGATCTGGCCCGCCAACGTGAGGCGATTCTGGGCTGGTTGGCCCGACCGGAAGCGCGCGCCTGGTGTCTGCGCTGTTCCCGAAAGTTCGGGCTCCCGTCCGACATGGCCGACGACGTTCTCTCGAGTGCCTACATTCGACTGTCGTCGGCCCTCGAGCGACGAGTCGTTCCGTTCGAGAGCATGTCGGACGAGTCGGGTGCGGTCCGGTACGCCGCCCGGGCGTGCGAAAACGCCGCGATCGACTTCGGTCGTGTCGCTCGCCGTCGCAAAGAGGTTCCGGTCGTGAGCGACGAGATCGAACTCGACATCCAGCCGGTCACGTTCACGACCTTGTCGGAGGGAAAGCTCGCGCTCGAGGACCTCCGCCGTTTGGTGGTGCAGCTCGCGCGGGACGGTGCCTCATGTTCGGGATGCCCCGACGAGGTGGTCCTGGCCACCGCGTTGTTCGTGATCAACAGTCAGTTGGTCGGAGAATCGGTCGGACTGTCGGACCTCTTGTACGAGGCGCTCGAGGCCGTCGACCCGGACTTCCCCGGTGGTCGTGGTGACGCGGCGCGGCAGAGGAAGAAGCGGTGTGGTGACTGTGTGTTGCGGCTCCTGCGACGAGCGGTCGAGTTGTCGGGTGAGGTGCGACCGTGAAGATCCTCGTCTCGTTCTCGACCCTCAGCGCTTCGTACGTGGTCGAGTTTCGTGCCTCCTCGGGCGACGCGACGACGGTCGTCGACACCGACGACGGTGCCCGCCTCTGGTACTCGGATGCCGGAGAACTGGAGGTCGCGTCGCTGACGGCCGAATCTTCCCGAACCGCGCGATCGATTCTCGGTCCCATTTGGGACCGCATCGTCGATCACTTCGCGCGCACCGACGAACCGGACGCGGTCGTGGAGTTCGAACTCGACACCGAGATCCCGCGAACGGGGGCCGTCGGACTGCCCGCGCGAACGGGAGCGGTCGACACGAAAGCTCCGAACCTCGCGAACGTCTCGGCCGACGGTGTACCCCGCGAGGTCCCGTCCGGGGCGCCCGACCTGCGGGCCGCGTTCGTCGACCTTCCCGAGCAAAGTGGGGTCGAGGCAATCGTCGAGCCCCGGACGGCCAAGGTGGCCTGGAACCCCCGATCGGGAGAATTCCGGGTGCAATTCGCCGTGGTTCCGGGTCGGAGCACGTCGTTGTGGGTGCGCGTGGCGGAAGGGGAGTCCGGAGACCTTCTGGCGTTGGCCCGGCCGGTGTCGACCGAAGACGGTGTGGCGACCGCGTCGACCCGGGTGGCGCACGACGGAAATCTCGGCGACCTGTACGTCGACGTGACCGACACGCCACTTCCGACTATCGGGAGTTCCCGTTTGCGCGTGCGACGACGAGCCGCCCGTCTCGAGGCGCACGCGGCGCGACTTCAGTCCGACGGTCGGCGACAGGAGTCCGAACGTTTCGCCGCCGAAGCCCACCGCCTGCGCGAATCGCTCGGGGAATCGAGTCCCGCCGTGGCACGCGGGGGATCCCGCCGTGTTTGGTTCCTCCTGTTCGCCCTCGTTGCGTTGGCGGCGTCGTTCGTCCTCGGGCGCCTGTTGGGTGGTTCGTCGGACGACGGAGCGGAGACCACAGACGGGTCCGTGGTCGACTCGAGCGCCCCCGCACCGGGCGTCGACGATCTGGTGCTCGCCTACTCGGACGGGACCACCGTCTTTTCCGGGAACCTGAACGCCTCGGTGGCCGCCCGGGTGGTGACGGGCGAGGACGCGAACGTCACCGAACTGGAGTTCCAGTTGAACGACCGGGCGGAGTTCGTCTTCGGAGACGGTGCTTCACCGGTGACGGAGAGCGCCGAGGCGGAGTGCCGTAGTGGCTTGTTCGCCAGCACCGGATCCAGTGGTGGCGGCTATTCGATTCCCGTCGATCTCGTCGTCTTGGGCGCCGAAAGCGAGGAGCGGGCGAAAGCCCTGTTGACGGCGGCTACTTGGGACGACTCCGAGGTGGTGGGGGCCTTCGTCGGAAGGGTCGCGATGAGTGCGAACATCGTGGAGGACTGTGTTCGTCGGGCCACCCCCGAGGGAGAGAAGTTGTTCTTGGTGTACCGCCAGGTGTACGAGGCTCGCACGTTGGAATTGAACGAACCCGAAGGCTTCTCGTTCGTGGTCGTTCGTCTGCGACTGGAGGATGGTTCGTCGATTGCTTGGACCTCGACCGAGGTGATGGATGCGCCGTCAGGCGATTGAGGTCTCGGTGCGGACACGCCGTTGAAACCACTCCACCGCGATCTCGTGCTTGGCACTCAACGGGCCGGCCGTGTAGAGACCGGAATCGATCGATCGCTGAACCTGTTCGCACATCGCCTGATCCTCGTCGAGCACGACGTTGGACATGTCCAACATGCGCTCTATGACGAGCGGATCGGGGGACGTCGAGTAGTAGTCGTAGACGACCTCGGTGGTGTCGACGTCGACCGGGATGATGCGTTCGACGTTCATGCCGTCGGCGTAGATGTTGAGCGCGAGATTGGGGTACCGGAACAACCAGGCGCCACCGGACGGCGAACCCTCGGTGGTGTCGCAGGTGTGGTGGCAATAGCCGTCCTCGGGAACCGTCACCCGGTAGGTGCGCATGTCGAGGGCGCGGGTGAGCGACGGGTGGATGAGTTGCACGTGGTAGCCCTCGAGGTAGTTGTCGACGTAGGTCTTCCAGTTGCAGGCCAGGCGGCGCTTCATTCGGTGCACGAAGCGGAAACGATCGACGTGGTGCTCGGCGACCACATCGGGAAGGCCGCCGAGAGACTCTCGTAAGCTGGGTCCGTGGGGTGCGACCCGCACGAACACCATCCCGCTCCAGGTCTCGACCGCGACCCGGGTGAGGGATCGCGACTCGGGACAGAGATCGTCGGAGTCCCCGAAATCACGAGCCGCAACCAACTCGCCGCGCCAGTTGAACGCCCAACCGTGGTAGCGACACACGAGGTTTCCGGTGGTCCCTTGTCCCGGCCACACGATCGGACCGGCCCGATGGGGGCAGACGTTCACGAACGCGACGAGTTCGCCCTCGGGACGCCGCGCCACGACCAAGGGGAATCCGGCCACGTCGGCCGAGACGTACGCCCCGTTCGAGGCGACCTCGGACTCGGAGCAGAACATCAACCACTCGTTCGTCCAGACCGTGGCCCGTTCGCGTTCGTACCAGTGCTGGTCGCGGTAGCAGCCGGGGTCGAGGGCGAGGGCCACTTCAGAGCCCCATGTCCTTGGCGATGATGCTCTTCATCACCTCGGTGGTGCCGCCGTAGATGGTCGTGATGCGCGCGTCGGCGTAGGCGCGGGCGATCGGGTACTCGCGCATGTACCCGTAGCCGCCGAACAGCTGCAGGCACTTGTCGGCGACGCGCTTCAACAACTCGGTGCACCAGTACTTGGCCGCGGCGGCCTCGGCCGCCGAGAGGGTTCCCGAATTGAGGGCGAGTATGCCGGCGTCGACGTACGCCTGGGCCACCTCGACCTCGGTGCGTTGTTCGGCCAGCACGAACTTGGTGTTCTGGAAGGATCCGATCGTGGTGCCGAAGGCGCGACGCTCCTTGACGTAGTCGAGGGTCCAACCGACGCAGGCCCGGGCCGAGGCCAGGCTCGCCAGCGCGATCGACAGTCGTTCCTGGGCCAGGTTCCCCGTCAGGTAGTGGAAGGCCCGACCCTCGTCGCCGAGGCGGTTCTCGACGGGAACCTCGACGTCGGTGAAGAACAACTCCGCGGTGTCGGCGCTGGTCTGGCCGATCTTGTCGAGGTTCCGGCCGCGCTCGAAGCCGGGCATGCCCCGTTCGACGACGAGCAACGACATACCGGTGTGCCGTTGGCTCGGATCGGTCTTGGCCGCGACGATGACGAGGTCGCTGTTGATGCCGTTGGTGATGAAGGTCTTGGAGCCGTTCAGGATGTAGCGGTCGCCGTCACGACGGGCGGTCGTGGCGATACCGGCGAGATCGCTGCCCGTACCGGGTTCGGTCATCGCGATGGCCGTGATGAGTTCACCCGATGCGATACCGGGCAGCCAACGAGCCTTCTGTTCGTCGTTGCAGATGTCGGTGAAGTACGGGGTGGTGATGTCGTTGTGCAGGGTGATGCCGTTGCCGGCCCCACCGATACCGGCGAGGGCCAGTTCCTCGCCGATCACCGCGTTGAATCGGAAGTCGGTACTGCCCCCGCCGCCGTAGTTCTCGGGTATCGCCATGCCGAGGAATCCGTTGGCCCCGGCCCGGGTGTACAGGTCGCGCGGGGCGATGCCGTCCTCTTCCCATCGCGGATAGTCGGGGGCGATCTCCTTGGCGATGAACGCCCGGAAACTGTCGGCGAACGCCAGATGATCGTCGTCGTACAGGGAGCGTTCCATGCCCCCATTCTGCCTGCTAGGCCCAGCCTCCGGCATACGCGACGAACTGACCGGTCGTGAACCGACTCGTGCCGTCGAGGAAGGCCATGCAGAACGCGGAGAACTCCTCCATGGTGCCGAGGCGGCGCATGGGCACCTGGGCCTCGATTTTGGCCCGCACGGCGGGATCGGTGGCGCCGCTCGCCTTCAAGAAGGCGGGGAAGTCCATGAAGTTCGTGCCCACCGCGTTCACCTGCACCCCGGTGCGCGCGACCTCGTCGGCGACGTTCTTGACGAGCATCGTGGCGGCCGCGCGCGCGGACGAGTACAGCGGCGCACCGGGAGTCGGCCGCGCCGCCGAGGCACTGGTGATCACCAGAACCTGTCCACCGTCCCGCTCGACCATGGGCGGCACGACGGCGCGCAGGAAGTTGTAGGGAGCCTCGACGCAACCCGCGAGGACCTGGCGCAAATCCTCCACCGAACTGTTGACGAATCGACCGGTGACGATCTGGCCCGAGAACATGACGGCCGAATCGAGCCGACCGAAGTGGTCGAGGGCCGCGCCCACGAGTCGGTTCGCTTGTTCGGTCGTGGCCATGTCGCCGCACCCGGAGACGCTCACGGCTCGGGCGCCGAGTCGTCCCAATTCGTCGACCAGATCGATCGAAGCGTCGCCGAGCACGAGGTCGAATCCCCGTTCGGCGAAGCGTCGGGCGAGGTCGGGGCCGACGTAGTAGCGGGTGTCGGAGACGAGGGCGACGGGACGTTCGGTCATGGGGGCGACAGTAGGTAGAGACAGGACTAATGTCAATACAGCGAAGTGGGAGGGGATCATGGAGAAGTTCGAAGGGCGCATCGGTCGTACGGTCGCGGAGTCCGAGCCGTGGTGGCCGACGCGTCCGCATCCCGGCGACGAGGCACCGAACGTGATCGTGATCCTGTTCGACGACATGGGCTTCTCGCACCTCGGATGCTTCGGATCCACCATCGACACCCCGAACATCGACCGACTCGCGGCCGAGGGTTTGCGCTTCACCAATTTCCACGTGACCCCGTTGTGCTCGCCGACCCGGGCCGCGTTGTTGACGGGGCGCAACCACCACGCCGTCGGGATGCGGAGCGTGTCGAACTTCAACAGCGGCTTTCCGCACATGCGCGGCCAGATCGCCAACGACGCCACGACCATCGCCGAGATGTTGCGTGAGGCGGGCTACGCGACGTTCGCCCTCGGCAAGTGGCATTTGTGCCCGATGGCCGACGCATCGGCGGCGGGCCCCTTCGATCAGTGGCCGCTCCAACGCGGCTTCGATCGCTTCTACGGGTTCATGGACGGTGAGACCGATCAGTTCCACCCCGAACTCGTCTACGACAACCACTGGATCGAACCCCCCGGCCGCCCGGAGGACGGCTACCACCTCACCGAGGATCTCATCGACAAGAGCATCGAGTTCATGCACGACTCGGTGAGCCTGCGTCCGGACCGGCCGTTCTTCATGTACCTCGCGCTCGGCGCCACGCACGCGCCCCATCAGGCCCCCGAGGCGTATCTGCAGAAGTACCGAGGAGCCTTCGACGAGGGCTGGGACGTGTACCGTGACCGGTGGTTCGCCCGGCAGAAGGAACTGGGGGTCATCCCCGCGGACACCGAACTGGCGCCACGGAACCCGGGAGTCGAGGCCTGGGACGACCTGTCCGACAACCAAAGGAGACTCGCGTGTCGCTTGCAGGAGGCGTACGCGGCGTTCCTCGACCACACCGACGACCAGATCGGACGTCTGCTCGCATCGCTGAAGCGACTGGGGGTCGACGACAACACCGTGATCATGTTGATGGCCGACAACGGTGCCTCGCAGGAGGGTGGTCCTTTCGGAGTCCTCCACGAGATGAAGTTCTTCAACATGATCCTCGAGACCCCCGACGAGGCGATCGCCCGGATCGACGAGATCGGTGGGCCGCATTCGCACAGCAACTACCCGTGGGGCTGGTCACAGGCGGGCAACACTCCGTTCAAGTGGTACAAGCAGAACACGCACGAAGGCGGCATCCACGTTCCGTGCATCATGCGCTGGCCGGCGGGAATCGACGATCGTGGAAGCCTGCGCGACCAGTTTCACCACGTCAACGACATCGTCCCCACGATCCTCGAGATCACGGGGGTGCAACCGGGCTCGACCTTCCGAGGAATGGAGGTGATGCCCATCAGCGGCATCTCGATGCGTTATGCCATCGACGACCCCGCCGCGCCCACGCGCAAGAAGGTGCAGTACTACGAAATGGGCGGGCATCGCGGCATCCACTGCGACGGCTGGAAAGCGGTGACCCGACACGAAATGGGTCGCTCGTTCGATGACGACGTCTGGGAGTTGTACCACGTGGCGGTCGACCGATCCGAGACCAACAACCTGGCGGCGAGCGAACCCGAGCGCCTCGCCGAGTTGATCGCGTTGTGGTGGGAGGAGGCCGAACGCGAGGGCGTGTTGCCGCTCGACGACCGGGGACTCGAACTGTTCGGTGTCAACTTCGCCGAACGATCGATACACCCGACGTCACGGACCTACGTGTACCGCCCGCCGATGGCCCCCATGCCGGCCCAGGCCGCGGCGTCGCTGGGCGGTCGCAGTTGGGACATGGACGCGCACGTCCTGCTCGAGGCCGGTCGAGGCGGGGTCATCTACGCGTCGGGGACGGAGAACTCGGGTTTCAGCTTCTACGTCGACGGTGGTCGAGTCGTCTTCGATTACAACATCTTCGGTGAACACCACGTCGTGACGTCCGATCGGCCGGTTCCGCCCGGATCGTCGGTGCTCTCCGTTCGATTCCGTCGCACCGGGAAGGAGGCGGTCGCGACACTGCTGATCGACGGATCCGAGGTTGGTTCGCTTCCCATCCCGTTCGTGATGCGCACGATGTCGAGCGTGGGACCGAGCGTGGCGTACGACCACGGGTCCCCGGTCGCTGCGGGCTACGCCCACCGCCGCGACGGCTATCCCTTCGAAGGCGACATCGACCGCGTCGAGATCCGGTTGATCTCACCCCGCCAACCCGACGACGTGGCCGAGGCGGAACGGCGTCAGGCGATGGGTCGCCAGTAGGCGGGGTCCCGCGAACAGTCGACCGTCACAACCAGCAACTCGGCTCCGGCGCGGGTCGTGAAGGTGGCGGAATCGACGGCGCGAATCGTGGCCGAGGCACCCTCGGCGAGGCGGACCGTCCGACCGTCGACCGACGTGTCGGTCTCCCCGGAGAGCACGAAGACGAACCGCGGTCGACCGACCTCGGTGAGCGTGGGGAGTTCGTGGCGTCCACCAGCGACCACCCGGATCACCTCGACGTCGGCGAGACCGTTGGTGGCGGTGCGCACACCGGTGTCGGTCCGTTGCACACCGTCGCCGGCGGCGATCCACCGGCGGTTCCCCTCGTGATGGTGCACGAAGGCTTGTCCGTCCCAGCGACGCGCCGGATCGACGCCGTTGGGAAGTCTCAGGTCGGGTTCGACGAGGGTCAGGTGCTCGGCGGGATAGCCGATCTCGACCACTTCCATCCCGTCGGAGTTGGCGAGTACCCGATGTCGGATGTGCGGAGGTTGGATCACGCAGTCTCCGGCGTGGAGGGTGAAGGGCGGCCCCTGGTCCTCGTAGACCACCTCGACCCAGCCCCGCCGACAGAAGATCAACTGAAAGAGGACGTCGTGGTGGTGCACGTAATCCGGCACGGGTCCGGCGCGTTCGATACGGATGTTCGACGCGATCAGCGCGCCACCCAAACGATCCGGGATCAGATCCCGGTACTCCATGCCGGCCCGACCCACGTGCCACCGGGCGTCGACGTCGGCCGGCCCGAACGCGGTTCGTTCGACCACCGGCGGAACCACGAGGCCGACTGGCGATCGCCGATGGACCACGATGCCGTCGGGACCCCGCAACTCCCGGGGCGTCGGGTCGGACGATTCGATGGTGATGGTGGCTCCGGTGGGAGCACCGAGGGTCACGTCGAGCGTCGTGCCGTCGCGGCGGAGTCGCGCGGCCCGGGGTGAGTCGGCGGGATGGATCCATTGCAGAGCGAATCCCGCCTCGCGCAGGAAGTCGACCGCTGCGGCCAAGTCGGAGACCACGATTCCGACGGAGGTCGATGAGGGGGAACCCGCGTCCACGGTCTTACTGTAGTGACGGTGTCGGTTCGCATCCTCTCCGCCGGTGTGTCATGAGCACTTTCGACGGTCGTGGTTTCCCCATCCACTACGAGATCACGGGATCGGGTCCGCGCCTGTTCGTCTTCAACGGTTCCGGCGCCAGTATCGAGACGTCCCGACCCCTGATCGACCTGCTCGCCGCGCGCAACACGGTGTTGGTCCACGATCAACGTGGTCTGGGCGAGACCGGGGTGCCCGACGGCCCCTACGAGATGAGCGACTACGCGGCCGACGCCGAGGCCCTCGTTCGTCACGTGGGGTGGGATCGCACCGCGGTGTTCGGGATCAGCTTCGGGGGAATGGTCGCGCTCGAGTTCGCGGTCACCCATCCCGGAGTCGTCGAGCGTTTGTATCTCGCTTGCACGAGTGCCGGTGGGGCGGGCGGCTCGTCGTACCCTCTGCACGAATTGGCCGAACTGTCGGCCGACGAGCGGGCGCGGGTCTACCCGAAGCTGGTCGACGAGCGGTTCGACGCCGAGTGGCTCCGCGAGCACCCGTTCGACCGCGCGTTGCTCGCTCCGCGTCCCGAGCCGACGGGTCGCGCGGCGCTCGGACACGCGTGGCAACTCGACGCCCGCAGTCGGCACGACGTTTGGAATCGGCTGGGCAACATCGACTGCGAGGTCCTGGTGGCTTCGGGTGTTCACGATGGCATCGCCCCGGCCGCCAACGGACTCAACATCGCCTCGGCGATACGAGCGGCGCGGTTCGAGAAGTACGACGGTGGCCATATGTTCTTGGTGCAGGATCGGCGGGCTCTGTCCGACCTGAACGAATTTCTCGGAGGTGCTCGATGACCATTCGCTTCGACGAACGAGTGGTGGTGATCACCGGGGCCGGACGGAACCTCGGGCGCGAGTATGCGTTGGAGTTCGCCCGTCGCGGCGCACGGGTGGTCGTCAACGATCTCGGTGTGGGTATCTCGGACTCCGATGGCGCGGCCGACGCTCCGCCGACCAATCCCGCCGACGACGTGGTGGGCGAGATCCTCGCCGCCGGAGGCGAGGCGGTGGCGAACCGCGATTCGGTCGCGACTGCCGCCGGTGGTCGTTCGATCGTCGAGACCGCGTTGGACGCCTTCGGTCGGGTCGACGTGGTCGTCAACAACGCCGGCCAGGTACGGATGGACCGGTTCGAGGAATTCCCGGAGTCGAGCATCGACGCGTTGATCGACACCCAGTTGCGCGGGCCGGTGAACGTCTCCCGCCCGGCCTGGAAGTGGATGAAGGCCAACGGTGGAGGGCGGATCGTCAACGTCTCCTCGGGGGCGGCTTTCGGTGGGGTGCCCGACGGCAGTCTCTACGCGATGACCAAGATGGGTGTGATCGGTCTCACCCGCGGAATGGCGAGCGAAGGAGCCCCGCACGGGATCGGGGTGAACGTGGTGGTTCCGTACGCCAAGACCCGGCCCGGCACGGCCTTCGGACCGATTCCGTGGTCGCCGGCGTTGGGTGAGTGGCTGAGTCCGCGGTTGGTGGCGCCGCTCGTGGTTTGGTTGGGTCACGAGTCGTGTTCGCTGAACGGTGAGACCATCAGCGTCGGGGCGGGGTGGGCGGCCGGAGTGCATCTCGAGTTGCGTGACGGATACACGAATCGCGACGCGACCAGCGAGGACATCGCGGCCAATGTCGACACGATGATGGGCGGACCGTCGTCGCCCCTGACGGCCACCTCGTCGATGGCGGTGCGACACCTGTTGAAGGGATTCCGCTCGTGACGCTACTCGAACAACTGCACGAGCTCGGGTTCTACACCTTGCCCGGCGCCCCCAAGAGTCCCCACGACCTGATCGCCGAAGTCGAACGGGCCGAGGAACTCGGGCTCGGCACCTGCTTCATCTCCGAACGATTCAACATCAAGGAGGCGGTGACGCTTTCGGGGGCCGTGGGCGCGGTCAGCCGGAGTCTCGGGATCTGCACCGCCGCGACGAACCACAACACGCGGCATCCGCTCGTGACGGCCTCCTACGCCACGACGATGCACCGATTGACCGGTGGGCGCTTCACGCTGGGCATCGGTCGCGGCATCGAGGCGTTGTATCGGGCCTATGGAATGCCGCCGGTCACGACGGCGCAGATGGAGGACTTCGCCGGGGTGATGCGGCGACTGTTCGCGGGTGAAGTGATCATCGGACACGACGGTCCGATGGGTGAGTATCCGGTGTTGGCGCTCGACCCCTCGTTCGACGAGGACATCCCTCTCGGCATCACGGCGTTCGGGCCGCGGACCCTCGAATTGGCGGGTCGGGCTTTCGATTGTGTGATCCTGCACACCTTCTTCACCGACGAGACCACGGCGCGCTGTGTCCGTGTCGTTCGCGAGTCGGCGGAGCGGGCGGGGCGCGATCCGGCGGCGGTGAAGGTGTGGTCGTGCTTCGCCACGATCGGCGACCACATCGCCGAGGACGTGCGGTTGAAGAAGACCGTCGGCCGTTTGGCGACCTACCTGCAGGCGTACGGAGACCTGATGGTGTCGACCAACAACTGGGACCCTGCCGTGCTGAAGCGCTTCAGGGAAGACGAATTCGTCCGCACGTTCCCCGGGGCACTCGATGCGAAGGGAACCACCGAAGACCTGGAGCGGGTCGCACCGTTGATTCCCGACGAATGGCTCGCGCCGTCCGCGCAGGGTTCACCGAGTCAGTGCGTGCGGGCCATCGAGAACCAGTTCGCGCTCGGGTGTGACGGGGTCATCATGCACGGCGCGACGCCGGCAGAACTCGAGCCGATCGTCTCGGCGATGACTGCCTGAGAGGTTCAGCGGATCCAGTGCGAGGCGAGCATGCGCGCCGCCTCGAGGGGTTTCTCGATCATCCACCAGTGACCGCAGCCCTCCATCCGGGCGACCTTTGCGTTGACCTGCGACGCCAGTTCCTCGTGTGATGCATGCGGCCCCGCATAGTGGTCGTTCTCGGCAATGATCACCAGACCCCGTTTCGGTTTCTGGTCGACGAACTTCTCGCCGAGCAGACGCATCACTGGCTGTGCGGCATCGCGGTACAGGCGCAGCACGCAGTCGGCCATCCCGGGGGTGATGCCCTCTTTCATCTCCCGTGCGATGTCTTCCGAGATACCGAGGGTGCCGAACACGGTGACGAACGTGTCGACATCGAGGTCGACCCACCCCTGCATCATCTGCTCGCCCACCTCGGGCGTCTGCCAGCCTTGTGCCGCGTCGTGCCACACGTAGTCATGATGCAGCAGGCCCATGCAGTCGGCCGCCCACGTGCGCACGATGCCCGAGTACGCGGCGAGCACCCCGAACACGGGACCCGCGCCCCAGTCGTGACCCACGAGGTCGATGTCCCCGCCGATCGCCTTCAGTTCGCTCGCCAGCCACTCCACGTACTCGCGTCTCGTGGCACCGAACCCCGCGGGTACCGGGGCGCCGAACCCGGGCGGAGACAGACAGATCACGTCGGTGATGCGCCGGTCAGCGAGATGCTCGATGACCGGTCTCCAGATGACCGATGTCTCCGGGTTGCCGTGGACGAACACTTTCGTCATTGTCGGTCTCCTCTCAACGCTTGTTCTTCGATGCGAGATACGCAGCGCTTGCGGCGCGGCTCTCGGGGTCGTGCGTGGCGAACACCAACGCATCGGCGTCAGCGGCATTGCGACGGGTGCCGGCCATCTCCTCAGTCACCGCATTGACCTGTTGCTTTGTGGTGCGCAATGCATAGCCCGGCTTTGCCGCCAGTGACTGTGCAAGTTGCTCGACTGTCGACGACAGGTCTGCCTCTGCGGTCACCGTGTTGAGGAACCCGAGCGCCTTTGCCTCGTCGGGTCCGAATCGTCGGCACGTGAGAACAAGTTCCTTGGTGGCCGCTGGCCCAATCTCGCGCACCAAACGCGGGATGCCACCCCAGGCGAGCGGAATGCCGAGGTCGACCTCCGGAATCGAGAACACCGCGGTGTCGGCAGCAATGCGAAGGTCGCAACTGGCAGCCAGAACCAGACCGCCGCCCACGCAGTGACCGTGGATGGCCGCGATGGTGAGGGCGTTCATGTCGCTGACTGCCTCTGCCATCAAACGGCCGATGTCTGCCACGTCGCGGTTCGAGAAGTTGGCATCAGGTTTCGAGAAGTCGTTCAGGTCGAACCCAGCGGAGAACGAACGCCCGTTGCCCGACACAACAACGACCTTCACCGATCTCTGCTCGTCGAACCACCGCGCGGCCCGGGCGAGTTCCTGAAGCGTCAACCGCGACAGTGCATTCAGTCGGTCAGGTCGGTTCAGCGTGATGCGACCGACGGGCCCGTCGACGCCAACCTGAAGAGTCTCGAAATCTGCCATGTTTCCCCCGATGTTCCGGCACTTCTCACCGTGTCATAAGGTCTAGTCACTCTGCAAGACCGCCCCCGACGCGGGGCACACCCCGAAGGAACCGACCATGGAACGTGAAGCCTGGATCATCGACGCTGTTCGCTCACCGCGCGGAAAAGGCAAGGACACCGGCGCTCTGCACAACGTGCACCCGCAGCGGATTCTCGCCCAGGTACTCAACGGCCTGCGCGACCGCGTGGGTCTCGACACATCAGAGGTCGACGATGTGGTGATGGGGTGCGGTGCGGGCAGCGGCGACCACTCGATGGACATCGCCCGCATGGCCGCACTCGATGCCGGCTGGTCGCTCGACGCTCCCGGGGTCACCCTGAACCGTTTCTGCGGGTCGGGTCAGCAGGCCGTGAATTTCGCGGCGATGGGCGTGCTGTCGGGCATGCAGGACGTCGTCGTGGCAGGCGGCATCGAATCGATGTCACGGCCCTCACCGATGCACGTCGACGGCTTCACCGCCAACAACGCACACCTGCGCGAGCAGTTCGACATGGTTCCCCAGGGCATCTCTGCCGACCTCATCGCCACCCTCGAGGGTTTCTCGCGCGAAGAGTGCGATGCCCTTGCGGTCGAGAGCCAGCGACGTGCGGCGTACGCGATCACCGAGGGTCGCTTCGAGCGTTCGCTGATCCCCATTTTCCACGACGACGGGTCGTTGGCCCTCGCAGTCGACGAACACCCCCGCGCCGGAACCACGCTCGCCGATCTTGCGAAGCTGACGCCGAGTTTCGAACAGATGGGCGCGTACAAAAAAGACCCCGCCGGACTCTCGATCGACGAGACCGCGCTGAAGGCCTACCCGCAGTTGTCGGGCATCAACCACGTGCACCACGGAGGCAACTCCTCCGGTGTCGTCGACGGTGCAGGGGCAGTTCTCGTCGTGTCGCCCGAGTACGCAAAGGCTCATGGTCTCAAGCCGCGCGCACGCATCGTGATGACGGCAGTCGCCGGCACCGAGCCGGTGATCATGTTGACCGCCCCCGGCCCTGCAGCGAAGCGTGTCGTGCAGAAGGCAGGCATGACATTCGACGACATCGACCTGTTCGAGGTGAACGAGGCATTCGCAGCGGTGGTGCTGAAGTTCTTCAAGGACACCGGGGTTGACCCCGCG
>JBJTFY010000314.1:0-3192 GCA_046093625.1 Actinomycetota bacterium | reverse complement strand
GGCTTCAGTCGGGCCCACGCCAACGCCGTGGTCATGCACCACCGGGGTAGCACCACGACTCGCCGCCATGATTCCGTCGACGACCTGCTGGAGTCGCTGCCGACCGAACACGCCGACCTCATTCGACGTATCTTCGCGGCGATCACGAAGAAGCACCCGACACTGGAATCGGTGGTGGCTTGGAATCAACCGATGTTGAAGTCGGGAAAGGACTACGTCATCGGGGTGTCGGCGTCCAAGAAGCACCTCACGATCGGCCCGTGGGGTCACGACCCGATGACCGTCTTCGCCGCCGATCTCAGCGGCTACGAGGCCAACAAGAAGACCTTCAAGGTGCCCCTCGACTGGAAAGTCGACGCGACACTCCTGAACCGCCTGGTGCGACACCGACTCGACGAACTCGCCCACTGAAGTTCGCCGTCGGCTCCGACCGAGCAGACCCGCGCGATCGCATCTAGCGTCGCCCCCGATGAAGACCCTCCTCACATTCAATGGTTCCACGCGTGCCGACTCGTTCCACGGTCGCGTCATCCGCGCGCTGCCCGCACTGGCCCCCGACGACGTGCGCATTGCCGAGTTCGATCTGGCCGCGGTGCCCTTTTACAACCAGGACCTCGAAGGCGAGCGGCAGCCGGAGGCCGTGGTGGCCATGCGCACCGCAGTGACCGAGGCCGACGGGGTGATCTTCGCCGCGCCCGAGTACAACCACTCCTACTCCGCGCTCACCAAGAACACCATCGACTGGATCACGCGTCCCATGGGTGCCGGCGCACTGCGGGGCAAGAAGGTCATGGTGATCAGCGTGACACCAGGCCCCGGCGCCGGACGCAAGGTCGCGGCGACCATCGCCGAGATCCTGCCCTTCCTCGGCAACGAGGTGGTGTCGGTGGTGAACGCCGCCGCCGTCCACGAAAAGATCGACGCGAACGGTCACATCACCGACGACGAGCTGGCTTCTGCTCTGCGCGCAGGACTGGCGTCCTTCTCGTGAAACGCGTGCCCGCTTCGTGGGTTCGCCCCCTCGTGATCGCGCACGTGGCGGCGACGCTGTTCATGGTCGGACTCATCTGGACCATCCACGCGGTGCACTACCCGCTCTTCGCCGAAGTCGGTGCATCGAACTACGTCGAGTATCAGGCTGCACACGTCGAGCGCATCGGGGCGTTGCTGGTGTTCCCCTGGTTGCTCGAAGGGCTGACGTTGCTCGGCGTGTTGGCGTTGGCGGTCGAACGTCGCGACCTTCGAATTCCGGCTCTCGTCGGCGCCGTCGCGATGGCCGCGGTTTTGGTGATCAGCGGCTTCTGGTCGGCTCCCGCTCACGGTGAACTGGCCGACGGTTTCGACGCCGCGGTGCACGATCGGCTCATGGCCGCCAACCTCGTGCGTACGTTGGCCTGGTCGATCTGTGGCGCGAGCGCGCTGTGGGTGATGGCCCGCGTGTGGCCCCGATCGAACGACGCCTGATGCGACACGACTGCGACCCCACGGCCGACGAGGAAAAGGGGCCCGTCGTGGGCGATCACCTGTGCCCCGAACCGCAGGTGGTGGCCACCCGCTGCATCACCATCGCCGCCCCACCCGAGCGGGTGTTCCCCTGGATTCGCCAGATGGGATTCGGACGTGCCGGCTGGTACAGCCACGACTGGATCGACAACCTCGGTCGACGCAGTGCAGAGCGCATTCACGACGAGTGGCAGGACGTCGAGACCGGGTCGGCGGTGCCGGGTGGCCCGGTCGCCTTCACGGCGGCCGTCGTCGAACCACCACGTGCGTTCGTGCTGCAGGTGGGCGACGCGACGAAGCGACTCAACTTCACCCTCGCCTACGAATTGCGCGACGCGACGACCGCAACGGGTCCGTCGACTCGCTTGGTCACGCGGATGCGCGCCCGGGTGCCCGGCGGTCGTTTCGTGGGCGGAGTGGTCGCCCGCGGATTTCTCGGCCCGGGCGACGGGGTGATGGTGCGCAAGCAACTTCGCACGCTCGCCCGACGGGCCGGAGTCACGCTTTCGTGAATCGCAGGTTGAGCCGCAAGGTGCCGAGCATGATGCCCGGTTGGTGACGCCAGTCGTTGTCGGCGGCGTATTCGAGGGTCCCCAGACGGTCGAGCAAGACTCCCCACGCGATCTGTTGCTCGATGCGCGACAGGTTCGCCCCCGGACACACGCGCGGTCCGGCGGAGAACGCCAGATGTCGTGTGAGCCCGGCGCGGTCGAGGTCGAGTTCGTCGGGTCGGTCGAACTCGTCGGCGTCCACGTTGGCGGCTCCGAATCTCAGGTGCAACAACGAACCGGCGGGCACCGGCACACCGTGGAAGACTTCGTCGCGCGACGTCATGCGCGTCGACAACCCGTGGGTCGGCGAACGCAAGCGCAGGCTCTCCTCCGTGAACGCCCGGATCTTGCCGTGGTCGGCGCGCAGCACGTCGAACAATCCCGGAACTTCGCAGAGCAACTGGGCCTGTTCCTCGAGCGCATACTGCGTGGTCTCGAGGGCCCCGATGATCATGGCGTGCACGATGCCGGCGATCTCGAGGTCCGTCAGCTTGCGATCGAGCGCCTCGTAGTGCACGCCGCACAGGAAGCTCACCATGTCGTCCTGCGGATCTTGGCGTTTGGCCCGCACGTGTTCCTGGATGTAGTCCTGGAAACCGTCGAGTCGCGCGAACATCTGCTGGGCCTGATCGGCGTTCAGTTCGTGCTTCAGACCGGTGCCGTGAACGAAGGGCGTCACGATGGCGTCACCCCATTCGGCGAGCTGCGGAATGTCCTCGAGCGGGAAACCGAGGATCGTGGCGAACACGCGCTGCGGCAGCGGTCGGGCGAAACGACCGATGAACTCGACCTCACCGTCGTCGATCCATTCGTCGACGAGGTCGTTGGCGAGTCGGGTGATCATCTCGCGGTGTCGCGACGCGCCGGTACCCACCCACGGGTCGGTGAGTTCCTTGCGATGCTTGATGTACAGCTCTTGGGTGGGTCGCAACGACACCATCGACGCGGTCATGAGGTTACGCGAACTGGCGTAGGCGGCGTCGGCCGAGAGTCCGTCGTTGGCCCAATCGCTGACCCGCTTCTGGGTGAGAGACGTGAACCTCTCGGGGTCCTTCACGACCATCGCGATGTCGGCGTGCTTGGTGAGCACGAAGGCGTCGGTGCCGGGCCGCAGGCCGCCACCGGGCACACGCAACAC
>JBJTFY010000313.1:0-7345 GCA_046093625.1 Actinomycetota bacterium | reverse complement strand
GACGACCCCGGACCGTCGCCCCACCGAACCCGGTCGGGCGATGCGATAAAGGTACCGGAACGAGCCCGCTCGTCCGATGTGACGCCACCAGACCCCGTGGGTCGTCCCGCTCCGTTGGCGATGGCGGGTCCGGCTCGCTAGCGTACGAAGCCTGTCATTGGAGAGGTCACATGGGTTCGCTGATCAAGAAGCGCCGCAAGCGCATGCGCAAGAAGAAGCACAAGAAGATGCTCCGGCGCACGCGTCACCAACGCCGCAAGTAGCCCACGGGCCCCGCTGATACTTCACGCGCCGGTGGTCTCGACCACTCGGGCGTCGACGAGCAACTCCGCCAGGGTCGAATGCCGGCCGGGCACGAACCAGGTCGCGCCGCTCCCGGCCAACACCGGCTCGACTCCGCACGCCTCGGCGATGCGGTCACGCCACGTCGCCAACCGCGGCTCGACGTCGATCGCCGCCGCCTCGAGGTCGTTGGGATGCTCCGTGCGCTCGCATCGCGGTCCTCCGAGGGCGTCCCAGCGCGCGTACACCGTCGCCGTGGCGACCGAGAACGGCGGGATCACGAGCGTGTACGCGGCCGGGTTCGGGTTCATTGGTTCGACCAGTTCGCCGATGCCGCGCACCCGCGCCCGACCACCCACCATGCAGAACGGGATGTCGGCGCCGAGGCGCGACGCGCGCCCGAGGTCGGTGAATCCGGCCCACCGCAGAATCGCGGCGGCGTCGGCCGAGCCACCGCCGAGCCCACCACCATGGGGGATGTTCTTCGTCAGCGCGATCGACGCGGTACGACCGGTGATAGCCAGTGCCCGCAACACCAGGTTGTCGTCCGATGTCGGCACCCCGGCGGCGAAGGGTCCGTCGACGTCGAGGCGACTGGAGGGACCGGTGGGGTCGATCACGAGTCGGTCGTGGAGGTCGAGCGTCGTCATGATCGCGTCGATGAGGTGGTAGCCGTCGTCGCGAACGCCGGTGATCCGCAGGGACAACGTCAACTTGGCCGCCGCGTCGATCGTCGCGATCATGATCGCGCCCCGACGATGCAACGCGTGAGACGGCCCCATTCGCCGACGTCGAGGTCCTCCGGTCGTGCGTCGGGGGCCACGCCCGCCGCCTCGAAGATCTCGGCCGTGGCGATCGCCGACAACGAACGACGGAGCATCTTTCGTCGCTGGCCGAACGCGGTGCGCACCACCGAGAACAAGTCGCGCGGCGCGACCTCGGGGCCGAGAGCGGGCGTGTCGCGACGGGTGATCTCGATGATCGACGACGTGACCTTGGGTCGGGGCACGAAGACGGTGGGCGGTACGTCGCCGAGCACGCGAGCGGTGGCCCAGTAGGCGACCTTCACGCTCACGGCGCCGTAATCCGGACTGCCGGGCGTGGCCGCGAGTCGTAGGGCCACCTCCTTCTGCACCATCACGACGAAACGCCGCAGTTGGGGAACGGTGTCGAGCAGATCGGCGACGAGTGGGGTGGCCACGTTGTAGGGCAGGTTGGCCACGACCACCGCGGCGGACGCAGGCGGAACGATGGCATCCCAATCGACCGCGCGAGCGTCACCCTCGACGACGGTGACGCGGGGGAGGGCCGCCACCACCTCGCGCAACACCGGTGCGACACCGTGGTCGATCTCGATCGCGGTCACCCGGGCCCCGGTCTCGGCGAGTGCCATCGTCAGGGAACCGAGGCCGGCTCCGATCTCGACCACGTGGTCGTGGGGTCCGATCGCGGCCAACCGGGCGATTCGGCGCACCGTGTTGGGGTCGGCGACGAAGTTCTGACCGAACGCCCGACGCGGAGACAGCCCGTGCTCGTCGAGCAGACGCGCGATCTCGGCCCGCGAGTGCGTCATGGTCAGAACTCGATTCGCACGGGAATCGGCGCGTCGACCAGATCGGCGATCTCCATGAACACGTCGGTGTGGATGATGATGACCGCGTCGCCGGGCAACTTCTCGATCGACACGTTGTTGCACGTGATGGATCGACCGTTGTCGAGGTTCGTGACCGTGATGATCGATCCGATGAGCGCGTTCGGCGTCGCGCACGGGCGCAGGCCGAGGGTCTCGGGCCAGCGGATGAACGAGGCAATGCCCTTCAGAACCGTCCCGCTCGGGGGTGCGGGAACGTTCACCGTGATGATCGACGGGGGAGTGGCGCCGTTCTCCTCGGGCAGGAACGCCGGCTCGGCCGGACCGGGGTCGGTCGTGGTCGGTGCGCTCGTGACGATCGCACCGCCGCCGTCGTCGTTCGACGATCGCGAGAGGGTCCATCCGACGATGGCGACGATGGTGACGACGGCGGCGAAGATCAGTCGGCGTCGTTCGGTGGTCGTCATCATGCGGGAGTCCGTTGGACGTCGTCAGGCTATGAAGCCATCGCGGGGAACGCAATGCGGGCGTTCGCGCTCGTGGTCGCGGCGAACTCGCTGACGTCGACACCGCGCAGGTCGGCGAGGAAGGTGCCCACCACGGCCACGTTGGCGGGCTGGTTGACGCGGCCCCGATGCGGAGCCGGCGCGAGGTACGGGCTGTCGGTCTCCACGAGGATGCGTTCGATCGGACAGCCGCGCGCCGCCTCGGCCACCTCGGTCGCGTTCTTGAACGTGACGATCCCCGAGAAGCTCAGGAACGCCCCGACGTCGAGACAGCGACGCGCCTCGTCGGGTCCACCGGTGAAGCAATGGAAGATCGTACGCTGGGGAACACCGCATTCGCGTAGCAGGGCGAGGGTGGCGTCCCACGCTTCGCGGGTGTGGATGATGAGCGGCAGGTCGAGGTTGTTGGCGCACTCGATTTGCCGGGCGAAAGCCTCGCGTTGTTCGTCGCGCGGCGAATGCTCGTAGTGGTAGTCGAGGCCCGCTTCACCGACGGCGACCACTTTGTCGGCTCCGAGGAGGTCGGCGATCGAGTCGAATCCGTGAACGGCCTCGTGCGGATGGAGTCCGACACTGGCCCACACGTCGGGGTTGGCCCGCGCGATGTCGATCGCGCGGAGCGACGATTCGCGATCGCAACCGACGTTGACGAATCGGGTGACGCCGGCCGCGCGGGCCGCCGCCAACACCCCGGCGGTACCTCCGAGTTCGCGGCGCGGATCGTCGTCACCGCGATAGCGGTCGTCGTCGAGATGACAGTGGGTGTCGGTCCACATGGGGGTCAGAGCTGGCGACGCGGGAAGAGGGGCTCGCCCTTCACGACGGTGGTGTCCCCGGGGTACCCGCCCCAAGCGGCGGCCGCGGGAAGTCGCTGGTCGGCGACGAGTCCGGGCAGGCCGATGCGCTCCCACACCGCTTGGGCGGTGGCGGGGACGGCGGGCGAGGCCAAGATCGCGACGATGCGCAGCGCTTCGAGGGCGTCGCCCATCACGCCGTCCACCGACGGTCCCGGTTCGGCTTTCCACGGTTCGTTGTTCTCGAGATACGCGTTGGTGGCTCGGATGAGTTGCCACGTCGCCTCGAGTGCACGACTCGGCTGTACCTCCGACCATCGCGCGGCCGTCTCGCTCCATGCCTCGGCGGCCGCGGCGGCCAACGGGCTGTCGGGCCGCGGGCGGGGCCCGACCCCGTCGCACTTCTTGCCCACGACCGACGCCACGCGACTGAGCAGGTTGCCGAGGTTGTTGGCCAGGTCGCTGTTGTAACGCCCGATCAGACCCTCGTAGGTGAAGTCACCGTCGGCGCCGTACGGGGTCTCGGCCAACACGTAATACCGGAAGCCGTCGACTCCGATGTCGCCGATGAGGTCGAGCGGGTTCACCACGTTGCCGGTGGTCTTCGACATCTTCTCGCCGCCCACCAACAACCAACCGCCGACCGCCCACCCCCGGGGTGGTTCGATGCCGGCCGACATGAGCATGGCGGGCCAGTAGACGCAGTGGAACCGGATGATGTCCTTGCCGATCATGTGGAAGTCGACCGGCCCCAGCCGGGCGAATCGTGCGTCGTCGGTCCCGTAACCGACCGCGGTGATGTAGTTCGCCAAAGCGTCGAACCACACGTAGGTGACGTGTCGGTCGTCCCAGGGCAACGGGATGCCCCACGAGAAACTGGTGCGGCTGATGCTGAAGTCGAGCAGACCCTGCTTGATGAAGCCGATCACCTCGTTCATGCGGTAGTCCGGCACGATCGCGCCGGGGTGGTCGGAGTACCACTTCAACAAGCGGTCGCCGTACCGACTGAGGCGGAAGAAGTAGTTCTCCTCCTCGACCTGGTCGACCGGCCGTTTGTGGATGGGGCAGTTGCCCTCCACGAGGTCGTCCTCGGTGAAGTAGGCCTCGCAGGCCACGCAGTAGAGGCCGCGGTAGGTGTCGAGTTCGATGTCGCCGTTGTCGTAACAGGCCTGCAGGAGTTTTTGCACCCCGACGCGGTGACGGGTCTCGGTGGTGCGAATGAAGTCGTCGTTGGAGATGTCGAGTCGGCGCCAGGCGTCGGCGAAGAGCGGTGCGATCGAGTCGGCGAACGCTTGGGGGGCGAGCCCGGCCGCATCGGCCGCCTGTTGGATCTTGAGGCCGTGTTCGTCGGTGCCGGTGAGGAAGTGGACGTCGTCGCCCAGCAAACGGTGCCAGCGGCACAACGCGTCGCCGATGATCGTGGTGTAGGCGTGACCGAGATGTGGCTTGGCGTTCACGTAATAGATCGGGGTAGTCGCGTAGAACGCGCGGGGGTCGGCCACGGTCGTCAGGCTACCGACGCCGACCTGATGCGACCGTCGTGAATTGCCCGTCGCGGCGACAGCGACACCCGGGCGAGCGCGAATTTGTCGTTTCGTCCACGAGTTCCTAAGTTCGTCGCGTGCACGATCGTTTCGAATTCGACGCGGCCACGGCCGTGGAGGCTCTCGACGACGTCGACGGCGTTCGACACTTCGCCACGCGCGTGCATCCCGGCTGGGACATCACGGGCACCGCCAACGGCGGTTATCTCATGGCGATCGTCGGACGGGCACTGGCCGCGGCCACCGGACGCCCCGACTGCGTGACCGTCACCGCTCACTATCTGGCGCCGTGCCCCGCCGGTCGCGCGCGCATCGAGGTGCGCTCCGTGCGTTCGGGACGACGATTCGCCACCTCGACGGCCAGTCTGATCCGCATCGACGACGACGGTTCCGAGCGCGAGATTCTGCGTGTTCTGGCCACCTCGGGCGATCTGTCGAATGACCCCGGAGGACCGTCGGCGATGCAGTCGGCGATGCCCGCCATCGACGCGTACGACGACTGCGTGCTCCTGCGTTCCACGTCGGTGAACGACTTCGCGCACCTCCACGGACGCTTGGCGACCCGCGGCCAGGCGTCCGACATCGGATTTCGCACCGGCGCGCCCTCCGGACGGGCGTCGATGCGCGGGGGGTTCGAGTTCGCCGACGGACGGCCGGTGGATTCGCCGGCCCTGCTGTTGGCGAGCGACGCGTTCCCGCCGGCGGTGTTCAACCTGTCGTTGCCGACCGCTTGGGTTCCGACCGTCGAACTGACGGTGCACGTGCGCGCGGTCCCGGCCCGGGGTCCGGTGGCGTGCTTCTTCACCACCCGCTTCGTGCAGAACGGACTGCTCGAGGAGGACGGGGAGATGTGGGATTCGGCCGGCGTTCTGGTGGCCCAGAGCCGCCAACTCGCGCTCGCGCCGCGCACCTGACGCTCAGTCGCGTCGTGACAGTTGGACGGCGCGCTCGTACACGATCTTCTTGGCCACCCCGGTAAGGTGGGCGACCTTCGACGCGGCATCGCGCACGCTGGCCCCACCGGCCAACTCGGCGACGAGCAACCGGTCGACGTCGTCGGCCGTCATGGGTGCGGTCGGTGCGGCGCCCTCGATGACGATCACGAACTCGCCCTTGGCGGGCTCGTCGCTCCAGCGGGCGGTGGCATCGGCGAGCGAACCCCGCCACACCTCCTCGTGGAGTTTGGTGAGTTCGCGGGCCACCACGATGCGGCGATCATCACCGAGCGCGACGTGGAGGTCGACGAGCGTGCGATGCACGCGGTGAGGCGCCTCGTAGATCACGGTGGTTCGACTTTGCCCGGCGATGTCGGCGATCACCGCGGCACGATCGCGTCCAGCGCGGGGCAGGAACCCTTCGAACACGAACCGACTCGTGGGGAGTCCACTCACGACGAGGGCCATCACGAGGGCCGCCGGCCCCGGCACCGCGGTGACCGTGTGCCCGGTGGCGCTCACCGCGCGCACGAGACGTTCACCCGGATCGCTGAGGCCCGGCGTGCCGGCGTCGGTGACGAGGCACACGTCGCGCCCTTCGTCGAGGGCGTCGATGACCCGGGGGATCGAGTCGTGTTCGGTGTGGTCGTCGACGCGCATGAGAGTGGCGTGGATGCCGAGGTTCTTCAGCAACATGCCCGTGCGCCGCGTGTCCTCGCAACACACGAGTCCCGCGCATCGCAACTCGTCGACCATGCGTCGAGAGACGTCGGCGAGGTTGCCGATGGGTGTCGCGACGAGAACGAGACGACTCATCGCTCGGAACCGGCGCGGATCTCGACCACGTCGCCCACCCTCAGGCCCCAACGGGCGAAGGAACCGCACTCCGACTCGACCACCGTGCGGGCGCCCAGAACCGGCGCCCCGACGCGGTGTCGCGCCATGCGGACCGTCTTGATGACGCGGTTCTCGCGATCGAGGTAGGCCACGTCGAGGTCGTACCTCATGCCGATGGTGTGCACCCAGCGACACCGGGGCAACACCAGCGCACCCGGGCAACCGTTCGATCCCCGCAGACCGCGACGACGATCGGCCCGGGTCGTGGCCACGGTCGCGCTGGCCAACACCCGCCCCTCGTCGATCAGCCACGCGGTCGGTTCGGCCACCATGTCGGTCCGGACGTCCTCAGACGTTGAATCGGAACTCCATCACGTCGCCGTCGACGGGGTGGTAGTCCTTGCCTTCGATGCGGATCTTGCCGAGTTCCTTGGCCTTGTTCCACGAGCCGATGTCGAGCAACTCGTCCCAGCGGATCACCTCGGCTTTGATGAATCCGCGCTGGAAGTCGCTGTGGATGCGTCCGGCGCACTCGGGAGCACTCGAGCCGGCGTAAAAGGTCCAGGCGCGGGACTCCTTCTCGCCGGTCGTGAAGTAGGTGCGCAGACCGAGCAGGTGGTACGCGCTGCGAACCATGCGGAACAGCGCGCCCTCGCCGAGACCGAAGCCCTCGAGCATCTCGGCGCGCTCGATCGGATCGACGATGGTGGCGGCCTCGGCCTCGAGTTGAACGCACATGCCGATGACCTCGACGTTGTCGCCGGCGGACGAGAACTCGTCGCGGACGCGTTGCTCGACGGCGGGGATCGTGTCGAGTTCGTTCTCGCCCACGTTGACGACGGCGAGAACCGAGCGA
>JBJTFY010000312.1:0-9637 GCA_046093625.1 Actinomycetota bacterium | reverse complement strand
TCCCTACACCGACAACGGCGTGAAGGTGTTCGCCCCCGGGGGTCGCAAGTTGCTCGACGAGCAGCAACGCGCGATCGAGGCCGAGACCAATCGGATCCTCGACGAAGGCACCGGTCCGATCCGGCGCGACCTCGAGGTCGGCGTCGTGATGCGCCGCAGCGACGGCGTCTCGACGTACGTCGACCATCTCGTCGCGACCTACGGCGAGGGGTGCCTGGCCGGTTTGCGCGTCGTCATCGACACGGCGAACGGGGCGATGAGCAAGGTCGCACCGCTCGTGTTGCAACGACTCGGTGCCGACGTGATCGTGATGAACGACGCCCCCGACGGCACCAACATCAACGACAAGTGTGGTGCCACGTCACCGGCCGCGTTGTGCGAGTTCATCAGCGGCACCGGCACGGGGGTGTCGGTCGACGTCGGCTTCGCCTTCGACGGTGACGGCGACCGTCTGATCGCCGTCGACGAGAACGGTCGGGTCGTGGACGGCGACCGCCTGATCGCCCTCTCCGCGATCGACCGTCGCGCCGAGGGTCGGCTCGCGGGCAACACCGTCGTGGTGACCGTGATGTCGAACCTCGGTTTCCATCGCGCCATGGCGTCGGCCGGAGTCGACGTGGTGACGACGGCGGTGGGCGATCGCAACGTGCTCGACGCCATGGAGAGCGGGGGGTTCACGCTCGGCGGTGAGCAGAGCGGACACGTCATCCATCGCGACCGCGCCACGACCGGCGACGGTCTGTTGGCCGCGATCGAACTGGGATTGACGTTGCGTCGTGCGCCGGGACGATTCTCGAACGTCGCGGCGTCCGTGATGCACTCGTATCCGCAGGTGCTTCGTAACGTGCGGGTCGAGCGTCGTCCCGACGACGTCGCGGGGGAACTGGCGTCCGAGATCGCGGCCGAGGAGGCGCTGCTCGGGGTGAACGGACGGGTGTTGGTGCGCGCCTCGGGGACCGAACCGTTGGTTCGCGTGATGGTCGAGGCCGGTTCGGTGGAACTGGCCGAAGAAGTCGCCGAACGTCTCGTCTCCGCCGCGACGCGACGATTCGCCTGACCGGAACACCGGTCACGCGCGGCTCGGTATGGTGACCTCGGTGTACTACGAGCCGAACACGTATTGGAACGACTTCGCGATCGTGCGCGAGCACCTGAATCGGCGCGCGACCGACGACCCGTCGGTCGATTGGGTGGAGCATCTGCGTCGGCTGAACGGCGGGCAGCAGTTCCGCAAGGCCTTGGTGTTGAACTGTGGGAACGGGTGGGTCGAACGACATCTGATCGACCGCGGGCTCGTGTTCGCGGCGACGGCCACCGACATCTCGACCGACTTCGTCGAACAGTGTCGACGCGACGTGGGCGACCGATTGATCGGCTACGTCACCATGGACGTCAATCGCATCGACGAGGTCATCGCCGCGGGCTCCGAGTTGGCTCTCACATGGGAGCCGTACGACCTGGTGGTGAACTACGCCGCCTGCCACCACATCGAGATGCTCGATCGCGTTCTGTCGAGCGTGCGGACGCTCTGCACCCCGGACGCGATCTTCGTCTCCTGGGATTACATGGGGCCCGACCGAAACCAGTACCCGCTACGACAATGGCGCGCGATGCACCGTCTGAACCGGAGCCTGCCCACCGAATTGCGCAAGTCCATGCGCTACCCGTCGTTGAAGACGATGTTGGCCATGGATCCGAGCGAAGCCGTACGTAGTTCGCGCGTGCGCGAGTCGATCGGTGCCTGGTTCGACGTGATCCACGACCGTGACCTCGGGGGCGGCATCGCGTACGAGGTGATCACCCACAACCGCGCGTTCTTCGACGAGCGGGGGCCACGCGCCGACACGATCCCGCACGTCGAGCACCTTCTGGTCGCCGACGAACGGTGGACCGAGCGGCATCCCGGTGGGGGATTCCGTTACGTGTTGGCGCGCCCTCGCGCGGAGATCGATCCGGTCGAGATGGAGCGTCGATTGGCGGCCGAGCGGAACGACCGCGAACGGGCCGTTCGACGCGGGGGCCGGTACGGACGGCGCACCCTGCCCGGTCTGTGGGCCGGTCTCGCGGTGGCGGCCCTGGAACGACGGGCACGTGTGGCACACCGGCTGCGTCGGGTGCTCGGCCGGGCTCGCTGACCCGACGGGTCCGCGCGACCGACCTCGGTAACCTGATCGTCATGTGCGGGATCATCGCTCTGAGCGCGCGTCCGTGGTCCCGACCCGTCCCGGGATCGTCGGAGGTGTTGGGCCTGCTCGACCGAGCGGTCGACTGTCGCGACGATCTCGTGGCCGCCACCGAACACCTCGTCGGGGTCAACCGCCTGCTCCTCGGCGTGCCCGGGACTCTGGCCTTGGTGGGCAACCTCGAGTTGATCAACGGGATCGAGTCGCGACTGGCCACACTGTCGGCGGTGCTCGACACGGCCGAGTCCTCGCTCGAGGATCCGCGGCTCGATCCGGAGACCCTCGAGCTGGGTGCCACTCGGTTGATCGCGGCCCGCGACGCCGTGTGGGCGATCGGCCGCGACCGGTTGCGCACCGCGCGGGCGGTCGACGAGTTGGCCGGTCGCGAGGCCGGTGACCACGCGGTGGCCGGCTACCTGATGATCCAGCAGGCGTTGGCCGCCATCGATCGCATGGAGGTCCGTGGTCGCGACTCGGCGGGGATCCACCTCTTCGTCTGGAATCACGGTCTCGACGAGTCGACGGTGCGCGAGGTGGTGCGCGAGCGGGCCAACGACCCGTTGTTCCAGAGCGGTTCGGTGCGAGCGATCGACGGTGTGCTGTCGTTCGTGTACAAGGCGGCCGCCGAGATCGGCGAGTTGGGGGACAACACCCGGGTGATCCGCGCCGCGGTGCGCGGTGACGACGTCCTGCGTCGGGCGCTGTCGAATCCGGGTGCCCGGTTGTCGTTGGTGGGTCACACCCGCTGGGCGAGCGTCGGCATCATCAGCGAACCCAATGCCCATCCGGTCAACAACGAGCGCTCGCTCGTCGACGACTCGCGGCCCTACGTGATCGCCGCCCTCAACGGCGACGTCGACAACCACGGCGACCTGCGCATCGCACACGGACTCGAGTTCCCGGGGCAGATCACCACCGACGCCAAGGTGATCCCGGCGCTCGTCACCGCCCATCACCGCGACTGCGGGGACACCGTCGAGGCCTTCCGCCGTAGCGTCGCCTCGTTCGAGGGTTCGGTCGCGATCGCCGCCGCGGCGACCGACGCACCCGGTCGACTCTTGCTGGCTCTGCGCGGCAGTGGTCAGGGCATGTTCGTCGGTCTGGCCGACGACCTCTTCATCGTGGCCAGCGAGCCGTACGGCGTCGTCGAGGAGACCGACACCTATTTCCGACTCGACGGCGACGGACGCGGCGCGGGTCAGATCGTCGTGCTCGACGGTCACGCCGCCGGGGAGCTGTCGGGCGTGTCGCGCTTCGGATACGACGGCGCGCCGATTCCCGTTCTGGCTTCCGATCTGGTGATCGCCGAGGTGACCACCCGTGACATCGATCGTGGCGACCACCCGCATTACCTCTTGAAGGAGATCGGTGAGGCGCCGACGAGCTTCCGCAAGACTCTGCGAGGTCGGATCGTCGACGTCGACGGGCGCCTGCGCGCCAACGTCGGTGTCCGTTCCCTCCCGGAGTCGGTGCGCGCGCGACTCGCCGACGGTTCGATCCACAAGGTGCGCGTGATCGGTCAGGGCACCGCCGCCATCGCGGGACGCAGTTGCGCCTCGGTGCTCGACGAGTTGTGCGCCGGGGCGCTCGACGTCGACCCCATCACGGCGACCGAACTCAGCGGGTTCAACCTGCGACTCGACATGAGCGACACCCTCGTCATCGCCGTCAGTCAGAGCGGCACCACCACCGACACCAACCGCACCGTCGACCTGGCCCGAGGTCGCGGGGCATCGGTCGTGTCGATCGTGAACCGTCGGGGCAGCGACTTGTGCGACAAGTCCGACGGTGTGCTGTTCACGAGCGACGGACGCGACGTCGAGATGAGCGTGGCGTCCACCAAGGCGTTCTACGCCCAGGTGGCCGCCGGTGTGCTGTTGGCGTGCGCCATCAGCGAGGCGGCCGGGGCGGGCACCGACGAGCGTCGGCACGCGTTGTTGGCGGCGTTGCGCGACCTCCCCGACGCGATGCGCGAGGTGATCGATCGGCGGTCCTCGATCGGCGAGATCGCCCGGCGCTTCGCGCCGGCCAAGCGTTACTGGGCCGTGGTGGGCAACGGGCCGAACGCCATCGCCGCCAACGAGGTACGCATCAAACTGAGCGAACTCTGTTACAAGAGCATCTCCTGCGACGTCACCGAGGACAAGAAGCACATCGACCTGTCGTGTGAACCCCTGGTGTTGGTCTGCGCGTCGGGATTGGTCGGTAGCACGGCCGACGACGTGGCGAAGGAGATCGCGATTTACCGCGCCCACAAGGCCACCCCCATCGTGGTGGCCAACGCCTCCGAGAGCCGGTTCGACGCCGCGCACGCGGTCATCCCGGTGCCCGACGTCGACTCCAGTCTGGCTTTCGTGCTCAGTACCGTCGCCGGGCATCTCTTCGGGTACGAGGCGGCTCTCGCCATCGACGAACTGGCTCGTCCGTTGCGGGAGGCCCGCGAGATCATCGAGCACGCCGTGGTGTCGGGCGTCGACGCCGAGCGCGTGCTGTCGGCCGTGCGCTCCGGTGTGCGTCCGATGGCCGAACGGTTCCACGACGTGCTGCGTTCGGGCTCGTTCGACGGCCATCTCGAGGCGAGCACCGCGGTGCGCGTGGCGGCGATGTTGCGAGTCACGCTCGACGGGGCCCCCATCGAGGCCTACCAATCGGAGACCGGCAAGGTCGGCTCGCCGTCGGCGTTGATCGACGATCTCACGGTCGCGCTCACCCGCGCCATCGAGGAACTCACTCGACCGGTCGATGCGATCAAGCACCAAGCCAAGACGGTGACGGTGGGCATCAGTCGGAGCGACGAGGGCATCGTGGACCGCCCCCTCGTGCGCGAGGTTCTGGCCACCGGAGCGGGTCGTGACGTGTTGTCGTACCGCACGTTGAAGGTGTTGGCCGACCTCGACCCGGCGGTGGCCGCCGTGACGGGGTACACGCGCTATGCGATCGAGGGCGATCCCGCGGTCGGCGCCACGATCGCGATCGTCGATCGCGGAGGCTTGTCGCGCGACGTCCCGAGTCGCGTCGACCGCAACCCGTCGCTCCTCGGCACCAAACGGCGGGTGGCGAACGAGCGCGAGGTGCTCGTCGCGCGTGGTCGCACCGACGGTCGCACCGTGATCTTCGTGCCCGAGGTGAAGGCGGGCCAGACGATCGGGATCACGCTCGTGCACGTCCGGTTCCATGATCGCCTGCCGGCGGCGACCATGCGCGCGGTGTTGCAGGGGTACGACCGGCGCTACGACCGACTGGTCGACTGGGTGAGCGAGACCGAGGGCGAGATGCGCGACGATCTGCTCGGTGAGACTCCGGTCGCCGATCTGCTGATCCTGCCCATCAGCGACATGGCCGACCGGTGGCGTCGACCGACGTGATTCGCGGCATCGGCGTCGACGCCGTCGACATCGCCCGCTTCCGGGTGGCCCTCGAGCGCACGCCGTCGATGCGGGGGCGGGTCTTCGTCGAGCGCGAGCACACCGACCTCGCGGGTCTGTCCGACCCGACGGCGTCGTACGCGGCCCGATTCGCGGCCCGCGAAGCGGTGATGAAGGCGATGGGCGTCGGACTCGGCGCCTTCGGCTTCCACGACGTGTGGGTCGAGCGGGAAGAGTCGGGCCGACCGTTGTTGCACGTCGAAGGCGCCGCCGCCGACCTGGCCCGCGAGCGGGGCATCGGTGCGTGGCAGTTGTCGATCACGCACACCGACACGACGGCCATCGCATTCGTTGTCGCGACCGCGTGACCCGAAGCGTACGATTCACCCATGCGACCCGTGCTCACTCCCAAGCAGATGCGGGTCCTCGACGCCGAGGCCGTCACCGACGGCACACCGATGGAGGTGTTGATCGCCCGAGCGGGTGCGGCCGTGGCTCGCGCGGCCAAGCGCATGATGGGTGGTCTCTACGGTCGCACGGTCGTGGTCGTCACGGGTAAGGGGAACAACGGGTCCGACGGTCGGGTCACCGGTCGGTTGCTCGCCGACCAGGGCGTGCGCGTCATCGTGCTCGACGCCGACCGCATGCCACCGCGCCTTCCCGCCTGCGACCTGATCATCGACGCCGCTTATGGCACCGGGTTCCGCGGCGACTGGCGACCTCCGTCGACCAACGGCACCCCCGTGCTCGCCGTCGACGTACCGAGCGGACTCGACGGTCTCACCGGCATCGCCGCTCCGGGGGCGTGGCGGGCCGACCGCACTGTCACCTTCGTCGCGCTCAAGCCGGGCCTGTTGCTCGGCTCGGGTCCGGCTCTGTGCGGTGACGTCGAGTTGGCCGACGTCGGCATCCTGCTCGGCATGGGCAACGTCGACATCAACGAGGTCGAGCTGTCCGACGTCGGATGTTGGTTGCCGCGCCGGGCCATCGACGCCCACAAATGGAAAGCGGCGGTGTTCACCCTCGCGGGGAGCCCCGGCATGATGGGCGCGGCCAACCTCTGCGCGTTGGCGGCGATGCGCGCCGGCGCCGGCATGGTGCACGGAGCCTCGCCCGGTGTCGTGAGCGACCGTGGCACCCCGACCGAGGTCGTGCGCAAGTCGCTGCCCGTGCTCGGATGGTCGCGCGACGTTCTCGACGAGGTCGACGGCGAACACGCCCGCTTCAAGTCGATGGTGGTCGGGCCGGGTCTGGGCCGAGACGAGGGAACCGTGACCGAGGCGCGCAAGGTGATCGCCGCCGCCCGTGTACCGATGGTGATCGACGGCGACGGTCTGTTCGCGGTCGCGTGGGGTGGTGACGGGGCGCGCGACATCGTGCGCACGCGCGCGGCGGGAACGGTGCTGACGCCGCACGACGGCGAGTACACCAATCTGCTCGGCTACCCGCCCTCGCACGACCGCATCGCGAGCGCGCGGCGTCTGGCCACCGACACGAACTGCGTGTGTCTCCTGAAGGGACCGACGACGGTGGTCGCCGAGCCGTCGGGTCAGGTGCTCATCGTCGCGAACGGCGACCGTCGATTGGCCACCGCCGGCACGGGCGACGTGCTCGCCGGCATCATCGGTGCGTTGCTCGCCCAGGGACTTCACCCCTTTCGCGCGGCGGCGAGTGCGGCGTTCCTGCACGCGCACGCGGCCTCGCTCTACGGGGCCGACGAGGGAATGATCGCGTCCGATCTCATCGACCTGTTGCCGCGGGCGATCACCGAGGTGCGAGCCTGACATGGCGAGCCGTGCCTCGCGGGTCATCGTCGATCTGTCGGCCGTTCGCGACAACGTGCGCGAACTGATCGCGCGCTCGGCGCCGGCGCGAGTGATGGTGGTGGTCAAGGCCAACGGATACGGTCACGGCGCGATCACCGTCGCCGAGGCCGCCTTGTCGGCCGGCGCGCACGGCCTGTGCGTGGCTCTCGTTCACGAAGGTGTCGAGTTGCGCCGCGCCGGCATCGAGGCACCGATCCTCGTGCTTTCCGAGCAACCGCGCGAGCAGTTGGGCGACCTCGTGGCGCACGGCCTGATCGCCACCGCCTATTCGGTGGCCGGCATCGACGCGCTGGCCGACGAGGCCCGCCGTCGGGACGTGGTGGGTCACGAGGTGCACCTCAAGGTCGACACCGGCATGAACCGGGTCGGGGCACGACCCGACGCCGCCGTCGAGTTGGGCGGGCGCGTGCTGGCCCGTTCGCCGCAGTTGTCGCTCGGGGGCGTGTTCACCCACCTCGCCTGTGCCGACGATCCGTCCTCGCCGGTGACGCGCCAGCAGGTGGAGCGATTCGACGCGGTCGTCGAGCAACTGCGCCGTGCCGGCATCGACCCCGGCTGGCTGCACGTGGCCAACTCGGCCGGCACGCTGGCGCACCCCGAGACGCGCCGTGACATGGTGCGCGCGGGCATCGCGGTCTACGGCATTCCGCCCGACCCGGCGCTCGACGCCGCGTGTTCGTCCCTGCGGCCGGCATTGCGTCTCGAGTCGCGGGTCTCGTTCGTGAAGCGGGTCGCCGCCGGCGAGGGTGTCAGTTACGGACACCGCCATCATGTCGATCGGCCCACGACCGTGGCGACGGTCCCGATCGGTTACGCCGACGGCGTGCCGCGTCGTTGGTCGTCGGTCGGGGGAGAGGTGCTGGTCGGTGGCCGTCGCCGACCGGTGGTGGGCGTGGTGACGATGGATCAACTCATGGTCGACATGGGCGACGATCCGTGCGCGGTCGGCGACGAGGTCGTGCTGATCGGGCGACAGGGGGACGAGACCATCACCGCCAACGAGTGGGGGACGGCGCTCGGCACGATCGGCTACGAAGTGGTGTGCGGACTGTCGGCGCGCCTACCGCGCGAGTACGTCGGCGCCGTTCAGTAACCGCAGAGTTCGAGCTGATTGTCGCGCAACGCCTTGCGCATGTCGGCGGGGCCGAGGTCGACGAAGTCGCCGACCCACTTGCCCGGCGTGGCCAGTCCTTCGGGGTGCGGCCAGTCGGAGCCCAGCAGGATGCGGTCGGCGCCGTGGATGTCGCGCAGTCGGGTGATGTTGTCCTCGTAGAACGGCGCGACCCACACGTGCTCGCGGAACGACTCGTTGGGGTCGCGCTTGAACAACTGCGGGGTCTTGCCGAACGCCACGCGGAGGCGACGGTGCAACTCGGGCACCCAGGCCGAGCCGAGTTCGAGGGTGGCGACCTTCAGTTTCGGGTGACGATCGAACAAGCCGTGGCAGATCATCGCGGCCATCATGTCGAAGATCGGTCGCTCGGTGCCCACGGCGAGCACCTCCGTCAGCGGCGATGACTTCATGCCCATGTACTTGGTGGGCTCGCCCCAGTCGCCGAGGTACTTGTTGTACCCGGCATCACCGGCGTGGATCGCCACCACGATGCCGGCTTCGGCGATCTTGGCCCAGATGCGGTCGAAACGCGCGTCGGCGGGCGACGGCGGACGGCCGTACGGGTTGCCCACCGGACCGGCGCGCATGATGATCATCTTCGTTCCGATCTCCATGACGCGGTCGAGTTCCTTCTCGGCCAGATCGGCGTCCATCAGCGAGATCATGGGGCCGGTGAGGATGCGACCGTCGCGGTCGTAGCCCCAATCGTCGTGCAGCCACTTGTTGTAGGCGGTGAACACCGCCATGCCCGACTCGGGATCCTCCTGCAGCATCTCCTCGATGCCGAGGCCGAGGCTCGGGATGAGCCAGGCCAATTCGACACCCTGGTCGTCGAGTCGGGCCACGCGCGCGTCGCGGTTCTGGTACTCGGGCTGGATGGGCTGCATCGTGATGATGTCGCGCAGTTCGCGTCCTTCGTGGTTCTCCGCGCGGAAGTAGGTCTCGAGCGTGCCGGGGGCCCCGACCGGGTTGTACGTCGGGTTGGGAACGACGGTGAGTTGCTTGGCGTTGATCATCACCGAGGTGCGGCCCTCGACGTCGATCCACTTGACGACGCTCTTGTACTTCTTGTCGAGGTGACGGGTGAGGCAGTCCTGCGCCTCGTAGTAGTGCTGGTCGGCGTCGCAGAGTGCGTAGTCGATGTCGGCG
>JBJTFY010000311.1:0-4454 GCA_046093625.1 Actinomycetota bacterium | reverse complement strand
CCAGCCTCGCCCACGCCCACCGAGTCGTGGCTGAACACGAAGATGCACCGGGCCTTCGAGAGCGCCGCCAGTCGGACGGGGGGCTTCATGTAGTCGAAGAAGACGAAGAAGGTTCCCCCGACCGGGATGACGCCGCCGTGCAACGCCAGACCGACCATGACCGAACCCATGGCGTGCTCGCGAATGCCGTAGTGCACCTGCCGTCCGAGCGGATTCGCCGCCGAGGCCGGGGATTGGCCGCTCAGTTTCGTCCCGGTGTTCCCCGTCAGGTCCGCCGATCCGGACACGAGCCCGGGGACCGCGGGCAGGATGGCGTCGAACGTCTTTTGCACCGCCACCCGCGTGGCGATCGATTCACCGATGGCGAAGGTGGGGAGCAACGCCGCGACATCGGGGGCCGACGACAGTTCGCGCCAAGCGTCCGATGCGTCCGCCCGTCGTTGCCAGTCGAGCCGGGCCGCGCGGCAACGTTCGGCGTTTCGTCGAACCGCCTCCACGACGTCGGCCGGGGCCCAGAATGCCTCGTCGGGGATCCCCATCACCTTCTTGGTGTTGGTGACGTGCTCGGCGGTGAACGGGTTCCCGTGCGCCTCGTGCTTACCGGTCCAGTCGGGGGACGGCACGGCGACCTCGGTGCGCAGCACGAGCAGTTTCGGCCGTTCGTCGGTCGAATCCCGCGCGGTCACGAGCGCCCGTTCGAGGGCGTCGAGGTCTTCGCCGATGGCGCCGAGGGCGGTGACCGACCATCCGTAGGACTCGAACCGCTTGACGACGTCGTCACTGCAGGCGAGTCCGGTTCCGCCGTCGATGGTGATGCCGTTGTCGTCGAAGACCACCACGAGGCGCGAGAGCTTCTGATGCCCGGCGAACGAGGCCGCCTCGTGGCTCACACCTTCCATCAGACAACCGTCACCGGCGATCACCCACGTGTGGTGGTCGCACACCTCGGGTCCACAGCGGGCCCGCAGGTGGCGCTCGGCCAGGGCCAACCCGACGGCATTGGCGAGACCTTGACCGAGGGGTCCGGTGGTCACCTCGACTCCGGCGGTGTGTCCCGCCTCGGGGTGCCCGGGGGTGGCCGATCCCCACTGACGGAACGAGCGGATGTCGTCGAGCGTCAGCCCGTACCCCTGGAGATGGAGCATCGCGTACTGGAGGATCGACGCGTGACCGGCCGACAACACGAACCGGTCGCGATCGGCCCAGTTCGGATCGGCCGGATCGTGCTTCATCACCCGGCTGTAGAGAACGTGGGCGAGCGGCGCCAGCGACATCGCCGTGCCTTGATGACCGCTCTTGACGGCGAGGGGCGCGTCCATGGCGAACCCGCGGGCGATGTTGACGGCGGCGCGGTCTGTCGTGGCGTCGAGGGGCACGTCCCGACTGTAATCGGCGGTCCGCGCGGGACCCGCCACCGTCAGATCGGTGGGAGAAGTGTGAACGGCACGAGGTGCCAGGGGCCGCGGTCGACCCGGCAGTGGGCGAACACTTGCCCGTACTCGTCGAACTCCAACTCGGCCTTCACCAGTCTGTACGTGAACTTGCCGGGTTCGACCGTGAACGGACTCACGTTGCGGGCCACCTGTTCGTCGTCTTCGTTCATGCCGCGTCGGAACACCACCTCGAACACGCCCGAGCCGCTCTGATGGGGCGCGCAATGGATGAGGGCCACGAGGTGCGGATCGACGGTGACCGGAACCGGCGTCGGGGCCGCCATCGAGAACATCGCCCCCGTGATGTCGATGCGGGTGCTCGGTCCGGGGGCTTGACGCAATTCGAAATTCTCGACGAACAACACCGACACGATCTGCACGCGACGAGGATAGGTGCCCTCGTCGGTCAGCGCACCCTCGTGCCCATCGACCACACCGCGACGGGTTCCAGCCGCTCGTCGAGGCGCACCAGGTCGGCCCGAGCACCCACCGCGACGACCCCACGGTCGAATCGACCCATGACCCGCGCCGGCGTGCGCGTGGCCGCATGCCACGCCCGTTCGAGGGGCACCCCGGCCGCCACGCACGTGCGCAGACAGCGCGACATCGTGGCGTTGCTGCCGGCGAGGGTGCCGTCGGCCAGGCGCGGGGCCCCGTCGAGCGCCGCGGTCCCGACGACCACCGAACCGACCCGACCGGACCGCCAGGCGACCGCATCGGTCACGAGGGCGATGCCGTCGGGTTTGCAATGGAAGGCGAACTCGACCATGTCCGGGTGGACGTGCACGCCGTCGGCGATCAACCCGGCCACGACGCGGTCGTCACGCAGCGCCCACGCCGACAATCCCGGATCGCGATGACCGAGTCCTCCCATGGCGTTGAACAAGTGGGTCACCATGCGGGCACCCGCTGCCACCGCGGCCTCGTAGCCCGCGCGATCGGGGCGGGTGTGACCGAGGGACACCACGATGCCGCGGTCGGTCAATTGCCGGATCGCCGCCACCGACCCCGGATGCTCACAACCGATCGTCATCAACGCGGGAGATGTCCCGAGACCGCCGACGAATTCGTTCACCGCTTCCGGTTCGCGAACGGTCTCGACCCGGTGGGCGCCGGGCGCCGAGCCGAGAAACGGTCCCTCGAGATGGACCCCGAGCACCTGAGGGTCGTTCGTCCGGGCGGCGAGAAACCGTAACGCCGCCGGATACGCGTCGAGAGGCGACGAGATCAGCGTCGGGCACCACGCGCCGACGCCGGCATCGATCAGAAGCTCGCTCAGGGCGTCCCACGCGCCGACGTCTCCCGCGAGGGCGATCTCCCAGACATCGTGTTGGTCGACACCGTTCACCTGAAGATCGACGAACGACGGTCCGAGGACCGTCGAATCGTCGGGCGGAGAATCGGCGGGTCCGAGTCGATCGACGGCGACGATGTGGCCGTCGGCGATCGTCACCCGCGCCGGGACCAACCCGGCGTCGGCGAGCAGGGTGCGCGCGCTCTCGACGAAGGTCACCGCGGCCACCCGTGCATTCTGCCCCGAAAGCCGTCCGTCTCGTGGCACAGTGGTGGTGTGCAAGAGCGATCAGATGGAGGGCGCCCCGACGGCATCCGGGAGGATTCGTTCGAACCGTTGTCGCCCGAGGCGGCCGCGCGGTGGGCCCGGTTCGGCGAATGGGACCGGGTGTACTTCCCGCGGCTGGTCGGCTTGCGCGTGGAGTCCATCCGAATCGGGTATTGCCGAATGCGCATGCCGTTTCGTCCCGAACTCGAGCAGCCGATGGGCATCGTGCACGGTGGGGCCATCGCCACGTTGATCGACGCGGTGGTGGTGCCGGCCATCGGCTCGGCCTACGGCAACGACGTGGGCTACAGCACCGTCGACATGCACGTGCAGTACCGGTCGGCGCTCGTCGGTGAGGACGCCGTCGCCGAGGGAATCGTCACCAAGCGCGGACGCAGCATCGTTTTCTGCGAGGTGACGGTCACCGGCGCCGACTCCGCCAAGACGATCGCCCGGGGTTCGCTCACCTATCACGTCTCGACGATGCGGCCCTTCGCCGGCTGAGGCCTCAGTCCAGTCCGAGCACCCGAAGGGCGTTCTCGCGCAGGAACTTCGGCCAGACGTGGTCCTTGAAGGGAACGTGGGGCATGTCGCCCATGATCCGCTCGTAGGTGAGACCCATCGGCCAGTAGCCGGCGTAGATCACGCGGTCGGCGCCGCGGGTGTTCGCGTAGTCGATGATGCGCTGGTCGTAGTGCTTCGGAGCGAAGGCGCTCGTCGAATAGTGCAGGTTCGGCCACTTCAGCATCAGCTTCACCATCAACTCGGTCCAGGGCTGACAGCCGTGTCTCGTCACGATGTTCAACTCCGGGAAGTCGTAGCAGACGATGTCGAGCATCTCGACGTGCTGACACATGCTCGGAACGCGCGGCCCCGGTATGCCCGCGCAGACGAAGATCGGTATTCCGAGCTCGGCGCACACCGAATAGATCGGGTACCAGCGCGCGTGGTCGATCGGGACCTGTGGCGTGCATCCGGCCGGGAAGGTGCCGACCGCCCGCAACCCGAACTCCTCGTGGAGCCGACGGATCTTGCGCACCTCGTCGACACCGTTGTTCGCGTCGGCGCTGCACGACGCGATGAATCGATCCGGATGCTCGATCAGAGCACGTTGGCCGGGGTCACCCTCGATGCCGATCATCGAGCGCTCGATCCCGAAGTGATCCATGGTGTTGAGGGCCACCTCGACCGGATCGATGTCACGATCGAGGGCACCCGGCACGTTCTGCTTGAACAAGTACTCGACCGGGAACATCGTCTCCTTGCTCTCCTTGTCGCGGATGTTGCCGCGGAAGAACTCGTAGAGGCGACGGGGGTCGGGGTCGGGGAACCCCATCATGGTGTCGACGATCCCGATGCCGCCCGCCCCCACCGTGGGCATGCTCATGACCGACCAGCCAGACCGAGGAACTCGAGCGCGTTGTCCCTCATCACCCGGCGCACCTCGTGGGCGTCGAAAC
>JBJTFY010000310.1:0-6752 GCA_046093625.1 Actinomycetota bacterium | reverse complement strand
GTCACGATCGTTCAATGATCCGTCGCCGGACTCGAACCGGGTGGGGTTGATCAGACCTTGGGCGTCGACGGCGGTCTCGATCTTCCAACCGCGCTTCTTCAGGCAGTCGCTCAACAACTTGAAGGCCTCGTTCCGTTGTTGAATCTGCTCGGGGGTGAGCGATTCGCGGGTCGACTGGACCTCGTTGAGCACGTTGATGATGTCGCTTCGGGCCGCGCACTTCTGGACCAATTGGAGATACTCGGGATCCTGGTAGGCCGGGTTGTTGGGGTCCTGGAGGTTCCCGCGGATCGTCTCGCCGGAGTCCTCGATGCACCCGCGGAACTCGGCGAAGGCGTCGAAGAGCTTGAGTTCCGGGGGACGGTTGTCCTCGTTCAAGGGGATCGTGTCGCTGGCTCCGGAGGTGTCGGGAACCGCGCCGGTGTCGGACGATTGCACAGCGAGCGTCGTGGCCGTGGCCTTCATGGCCGCGACCTCTTCGGGGGTCATGACCTGTACGTCGTCGGCGTTGCGCAAGACGAGAGTCTGTGACGACGCGCCACCGCAGGCGGAGACGACGAGCACCAGCAACAACAGTCCCCGCCGCATTCGTGAGAGCCTATTGGTCGAGGTTCGGCGCTGCGTCGTCGGGGACCACGTGGGGGTACCCCGGGTCGGACGGCCCATTGGGTTGCAACAGGTGCCACTGTTCGGGAGCCCGTTCGATCAGGGTTTCGAGTTCGCCGGCCAGGATCTGGGTGATCCGCTCGACGTCGGACCGCAGTCGACCCTGACGTTGGCAGTCGATCGGCGCTCGGATGACTCCGAGATGACCGTCGCGTCGATCGCTGAAGTACACCGCCGTCGGTAGCAACGCCGCACCGGTGCGCAGGGCCAAGGGGGCCGGCCCGGCCGGCAGCAAGGTCCGTTCACCGAAGAACCTCGTCGCGACCCCGCCCCCGGTGATGTCGCGGTCGCACAACAGGCAGAGAACCTCGTTCGCCCGCAACGCCGCCAACGCGGCCGCTCCGGCGTCGGGGCCCACGGGAATCACCCGCATCCCGAACTTCTCACGAAGGCTCACGAACCACTCGAAGAGCTCCGGAGGATCGAGTGGCTCGACGACCACCGTCATCTTGTTCCCGAGGTCGGCCGCCCAGCGCCCGGCCCACTCCCAACCTCCGAGGTGGGGCAAAGCGAGGATTGCGCCGTTCCCCCGGTCGAGGGCCGTCACGAGGTGCTCGTCGTACCCCTCGACCGCGAACGAGGCGGCGACCTGCCGTGCGGACAGACTCGGGAGCCGGAAACTCTCGACGTAGTAGCGCGCGTAGCTGTCGAACACCCGTTGGGTGAGACGTCGGATCTCGAAACGATTCGCCTCGGGGACCACCCGACGCATGTGTCGCTCCACCATGGATCGGCGTTCGCGCATGGCGACGGAGGCCGGGCCGCCGAGCAGCGTGCCGACGGTCGCCGACAAAGCCGTCGGAACGCCTTGGGAGAGGAGCGCGCCAACGCGATACGCGCCGACCGTCAGGCTGTCGGCGATCTCCTGCCGTGGAGATCGGGGCATGGATCAGCGCCGGGTGATTCGGGCGCGACGGTCGAGGCGCGCCGAACGACGACTCTGACGTCGACTGCGACGTTGTTCGATTCGCGCCGCGGTCACCGGGGCGACCGCCGCTTGGCGCCAAACCTTCACGAAACGCTGGACGGCGGTGACCGAGGTGAGGACCAACATCGCCCACATGATGGGCAGCAAGAGCACCGGGAACAGGAGCCCGAGACAGAGCAGGATGATTCGCTCGGCGCGCTCCATCAGGCCGCCCTTGGCCGACAGACCGAGCGATTCGGCCTTGGCGCGCTCGTAGGAGATGACCTGGCTCACCGCCGAGACGGCGACCGGAAGCAACGCGGTCCGAGCCGAATGCTCGCTGGTGAAGTACCACGCCACACCACCGAAGAGCAACGCGTCGGTGACCCGGTCGACGACCGAATCGAAGAAGGCGCCCCGCTGGCTGGAGGTGTTGGAGGCCTTGGCCAGGGCGCCGTCGAGCAGATCGGGCAGTGCGGCCAGGATGACGAGCAACAAACCGAGCGGAAGAAGCCCGGCTCCGATGGCCACGGCCGCTCCGATGGCGATCACCATCCCGGCGATGGTCAGGTGATCGGGTGTCATGCGGGTGCGACGAAGTCCGTCACCGAGGGGCTTGACGGCTCGGTCGACCGAAGAACGCAGGTGGCCGTCGAACATGACGCCATCCTACGGAGAGAGCAGCCCCCCGACGGGTCATCGTCGGTTCACCGGCGTCTTGAGCAGGCGTTACGCCTCGGCGTCCCAGGTCTCCATGTTGTCCTCGACGAAGTGCTCCTTGACCGAACCGTCGACGGCGTCGACGAGAACCAGGCCACGACTCAGCGGCGGCTCCTCGTTCGAGTAGCACAACACGCGCCATGTCGGACGACTGCGAATGCCCCGCCACACCTGCTGGGCCGAGGCGTGACCGACGGGGAACCCGACCGCCGAGCCCGCCGCGGCCAACGCACCCTGCTCGTCGACCGACATCTTCCAACCCGAGGTCAGGGATAAAAGGCCCCAACCGAGGAGAACGACCGCACCGGTGACGACTCCCCCGTTGCGCGACTCGGCGAGGAACTGCGGCACGAGAACGCCCACCGCGGCGGCGACGTACAGGGCACCGGGGATGCGGCGTCGGCTGTTGTCCGGAAACCGGTACTCGGGACGATCGTCGACGGCGTTGAGATCGTCGGGGAGCCGGTCACGAATGTCGTCGTCGGATGCGGTCATGGCCGAAGGTTAGGCGTCGGAACGCTCGGTGAGCACGACGCGCAGGGCCCGTCCGACCCGTTCGGTTGTCACATCGAGGGCCTCGGGAATCGCCTTGGCGTTGGCCGTGGTGGTGAGGAAGTTGGCGTCGCCGCTCCAACGGGGCACGACGTGCACGTGCAGATGCTCCAGCACGCTTCCGCCCGAGGCGGCGCCCATGTTGATGCCGACGTTCAGTCCGTCCGGCGCGTATTCACGGCGCAACGCGACACCGGCCGCGGTGACGGTCGCCCACAGTTCGGTCGATTCGGCGCTCGTGAGATCGGCGAGGTCGGCGACCTGACGGTACGGGAGCACCAGAAGGTGACCCGCCGAGTAGGGATAGATGTTGAGGATCGCGAACACCTCGCGACCTCGATGCACGATGTGCGTCTCGTCGTCGGGCCGACCGGACGCGAGGATGGCGGTGAAAACGCTCGCGGTGCGACCGGGATCGCGCGACGCAGCGAGGTATTCGCCCCGCCAACCGGCCCACAGTGCGTCAACCATCGTGCTGTGAGGCTGCCGCCTCCACCTCACCGACGATACGAGCCACGAACGTGTCGAGACCAACACCGCGCTCGACGTCGGCCCCACGGGCGTTGACACCCACGGTCGTCGCCGCAACGTCGTCGTCGCCGACGACGAGAACGTACGGGATCTTGTCGAGCTTCGCGGTGCGGATGCGTTTGCCCAGTTGGTCGTTCGCCTCGACGACGTCGACCCGGACCCCCGCCGAGCCGAGCCGTGCGGACACCGTGGCGGCGTATTCCTCGTGGGCCTCGGCGACCGGGAGCACCCGCACCTGCACCGGGGCCAGCCACGTCGGGAAGGCGCCGGCGTAGTGCTCGACGAGAACGCCGAAGAAGCGCTCGATCGAACCGAAGAGTGCACGATGGAGCATGATCGGTCGTCGACGAGAACCGTCACGGGCGACGTACTCGAGGTCGAAACGCTCGGGAAGATTGAAATCGCACTGGATCGTCGACAACTGCCAGGTGCGCCCGATGGCGTCCTTCACGTGGATGTCGATCTTGGGTCCGTAGAACGCGGCGTCGCCTTCCTTGACCGTGTAGCCGACACCGTGGACGGTCAACGCGTTCTCGAGGGCCGCGGTCGCCGACGACCAGATTTCGTCGGAGCCGACGTACTTGAGCGGATCCTTGGTGGAGAGGTGGAACGAGAAATCGTCGAATCCGAACGAACGCAGGACGCTCATCACGAAATCGAGCAACGAGATGATCTCGTCCTGCAACTGATCGTGGGTGCAGTAGATGTGGCTGTCGTCCTGGGTGAAACCCCGGATGCGCATCAAACCATGCAAGGTTCCGGCGCGCTCGTAGCGGTAGACGGTTCCGAGCTCGAACAGGCGCAACGGGAGTTCGCGATAACTGCGTTGGCGACCACGGAAGATGAGACAGTGCATCGGGCAGTTCATCGGCTTGGGGTAGTACGTGCCGTTGTCCATCTCCATCGGCGGATACATGCCGTCGGCGTAGAAATCGAGGTGACCCGAGGTCTGGAAGAGCGTGGCGTTCGACAGGTGCGGGGTGTACACGAACTGGTAACCGCCGTCCTGGTGGCGCGAACGGCTGTAGTCCTCCATGAGTTTGCGCACGGTCGCCCCCTTGGGGTGCCACACCGCGAGTCCCCCACCGAGTTCGGTCGGAAACGACAGCAGATCGAGTTCGACGGCCAACTTGCGGTGATCGCGTTTCTCCGCCTCCTCCAGACGGTGCAGGTGCTCCTCGAGCGCCGCCTTGGACTCCCAAGCGGTGCCGTAGATGCGCTGCAACACGGGGCCCTTCTCGTTGCCCCTCCAGTACGCCGAGGACACCTTCTGCAACCGGAAGTGACCCAGGCGCCCGGTGGACGGAACGTGGGGTCCGAGGCACAGGTCGACGAACTCGGGAGTGTTCCGGTACACGCTGACCATTCCGGCACCACCGCCCACCTCGGCGCTGTCGGCCCCGTCGGCCGATCCGTGTCGGACCCGCTCGATGATCTCGCACTTGTAGGTCTGATCGACGAACATCGCCAGCGCGTCGTCGATCGACATCTCGGAACGCACGAAGGGTTGGTCGGCCTTGATGATCGCTCTCATCTCCGCCTCGACGCGTGAGAGATCGTCCTCCGTGAAGGTGCGACCGCCGAGGTCGAAGTCGTAGTAGAAGCCGTTCTCGATCGCCGGGCCGATGGTGTACTTGGCGCCCGGGTACAAGCGGGTGACGGCCTGGGCCAGCACGTGGGCCGTCGAGTGGCGCAGGACGTGGCGGCCCTCGTCGGTGTCGGCCGTGACGATGCGCAACGAGGCACCGTCGGTCAGGACCGTGTCGAGATCGCAGGCACGACCGTCGACCTCGGCGGCCACGGCGGACTTGGCCAGATTGCGACTTATCCCGACAGCGACGTCGAGGGCCGTCCCGCCCGCATCCAACGGGCGTCGGGTCCCATCGGGAAGTCTCACCGTCATCGCGGGCATCTCGGGCATGACCCGAGTTTACGGTCAGGCCGCTCCGGACCCCTCCGAATTGGCCCCGACGAGTCGGGGCAGCGGATGCGTGGGATCCTGCACGTGGGCCACCTGACTGATGGCGACGTCCGCGGACTCCGCGGACGAGCCCGCGTACGCGTTGCGGTACGTCTGTCCGGTCATCTCACGGATCTCGAACATCACCTCGTCGGTCATCGATCGCCACATGCGGTGCGGCTCGCCGTCGTACCTCTCGGGGCGGATCGGACGACCGATCGTGATCGAACACGACCGGAACAACTTCGGTGCCTTGGCGTCGGGTGGCTGAATGAGATCCGTGCCCACGATGCCGACCGGAAAGATCGGGCAACCGATCGTGGTCGCGAGACGAGCCGCACCGGTTCGACCCTTGTGCAAGACCCCGTCCCGGCTACGCGTCCCCTCGGGGAAGATGCCGAACAACTCCCCGCGGTCGAGAACCTTGATCGCGACGTCGAGCGCTCCCTGGCTCTTCTCTCCTCCGGAGCGATCGATCGGGATCATCCCCATCATCGGAAAGAGGAACTTCGTCTTCCAGGAGTCCATGTACTCCGCCTTGCCGACGAAGGAGATGTTGCGAGGTGCGACCAACATCAGGAAAGCCGAGTCGAGGAACGAGATGTGGTTGGGACAAAGGATCGCCGGACCCGATTCCGGAAGACGTTCGAGGCCCGACACCTCGATGTTCCAGAGACGACGTGCCACCGGTGACAGGAACCGACGCGAACGCTCTTGAGCCTTGCCGGCACCCTGCGCCCTCATCGCACCCTCCCCCCGGATTTCCGTCTTATGTTCCGCCGATTGGCGAAGCATATGACAACAAGGATGCGGCGTATTCGGCGGAAATCAGATGTTCACACCGAGAAGCGAGGCGGCATCGGTCACACCGAACCCGCTTCGCGCGGCGTCGTCGATGAGTGCCAGCGCCCCCGGTGTGTCGAGATCGTCGTCGAGGCGATCCCGCACCTCGTCGAGCAGTTCGCGCTCGGTGGTGCCGCCGGCACGGGACCAGAGAGCGAGTCGGTCGGCGGCCCGGGGCATGGCGTCCCCGGTCCACTCCCACTCCCGGCGGTAGTGGTTCGCGATGATGGCCAGACGAATGGCGCGTGGGTCCCACTCCCGTCGCAGAGCGTCGACGAACACCAGGTTCCCGAGGCTCTTCGACATCTTGGAGCCGTCCAAGAAGACCATGGCCACGTGCATCCAATGACGGACGAAGGGTGTTCCCGTGGCGGCCTCGCTTTGGGCTCGTTCGCACTCGTGGTGCGGGAAGATGAGATCACTCCCGCCCCCGTGCAGGTCGATGGTTTCACCGAGCTCGCGCAGGGCGAGGGCGCTGCATTCGATGTGCCAACCCGGCCGACCCGCACCCCACATCGCCTCCCACGCGGGCTCGTCGGCGGCCGACGGGTGCCACAAGACGAAGTCGAGGGG
>JBJTFY010000309.1:0-9351 GCA_046093625.1 Actinomycetota bacterium | reverse complement strand
CCGACACCCACCGTTTGGTGGCCCAGATCGAGCGCAACGAACGCGTGGCCCAACCGCGCTTGCGTCATCGCTATCAGGTGGACCGTCACGGCATGGCCCGCAGCCTGCACCGACTGGTGGGCACCGGCGAGGATTTCGCGTTCGAGTTCGACACCCAGGGCAACCCCATGCAGCAGGTGTGGGGCGCCATCTACTCGCTCGAAAGACTCGACGTTTCCAGTCGCAAGGCGTTGGCGCCGTTGTTGGTGAAGTCGTTGAACTGGCGCGGGCCGTTGGGTCAGGCCTTCGTCAGTCACCTGGTGGGCAGTAAGGCCACGTCGTTGCGCTCCATCGGCGACCCGCGCGCCTGGGCCCTCGAGATCCTCGGTTTCCCCATGGGCACGGTGAAACCCACCCGCGGTGAGGTGATGGCGCACTATCGCAGTCGACTGCGCGCCGTGCATCCCGATCACGGAGGAAACGAGAAGGCCGCCAGCAAGGCCATCGGCGATCTGGGCGAGGCCCGGCGCATCCTGATCGGCTGAGCATGGCGGCCGCGAAGAAGCCCCGGGGTCTGGTGTTGTTCCCCGGCTCCGGTTCGGGGTCCGATCATCCGTCGTTGCTCGCCGTCGAACGTCGCCTGGCACCGTTGCCGGTCGGTCGCTTCGACTTCGACTACCGACTGGCCGGCAAGCGTGCCCCCGATCGTCCGCCGGTTTTGTCGGCCCGGGTGCGTTCGTGCGTGCGCGACTTCGCCGCCGAGCATCGCACCACCACCGCTTCACTGGTGATCGGTGGTCGCTCCATGGGTGGACGGATCTGCTCCATGGTGACCGCCGGCGTTCCCGACATCGACGGCGAGAAGCCCCTGCCCGTGCGCGGCCTGGTGTTGGTGTCGTACCCGCTGCACCCGCCCGGCAAGCCCGACAACCTGCGCGTGGAGCACCTGCCGCGCCTCACGGTGCCGTGCCTGTTCGTGCACGGCACCCAGGACGACTTCGGTTCCCCCGACGAGGTGCAGCGAGGGACCGCCACCATCCCGGGTGCGGTGACCCACCACTTCGTCGAGAACGGCCGTCACGACCTGAAGAACAAGGACGGCCTCATCGCCGAGGTGATCGCCGACTGGCTGTCGTCACTGCGTTGAGTCGTCCGCACGGGCGATCGGCAACGTGTGGTCCTCGGGGTTGAGTTCCTCCAACTCGCGGCGCGCGGTCTCGGGATAGGTGAAGGCCACGATGAGCGCGACGATCACCGGTCCGCCCACCAGTGTGAGCATCACCGGCCCGTACGCGGTTCCGCCGTCGACGATCGCACCGGTGACGAGCAAGGAGATGCTTCCACCCAGCAGCGCGCTGGCCAAGATGAGATAGGCCGCTCGGCCGCGATTGCCGGTGGGGAACAACTCGGTGCGGTACACCGCGAGTGGGGGATAGGCCGCGGCGGCGACGATGGCACCGATGATCGCGCTCCACCACATGAGCGGTCCCGAGAACGAGAACGACAGGGCCAGCAGTAATGCTCCGGTCGGTGCGCACACCACGGCCACGCCGCGCCGCCCGGACCGATCGGCCAATCGCCCGCCCGCCACCAGACCGAGGACGGCCGGGGTGGCGGTGACGATGGTGAAGATCGCGACCATGCTCGCCGAGAAACCACGCTCGTCCTGCAAGAAGGTGTTCTGGAAGAACGATGCCGGCGACAACAGCATGTTGCCGAAGAACGCCACCGCCATCTGGATCAGCAAACGCCGTTTCTGCAACGGCGGCACCTGCACCGCGGTGACGTCGGCCCGGTGCCATTGGAACCGACGCGTCTCGGGAAGATGCCGCGTGAGATCGCGGGCCACCAGAAGCCACAGCAATCCCAACACGTACACGCCCCGCCAGCCGTCGCTTCCGAGGTCGGCAAGGGGCAAGGCGATGACGGCCACGCCCGCTCCGAGTCCGTTGGCCATGGCGAGGATGCTGATGGCGTAGGCGCGCGAGCCGCGCGGCATCTCCTCGGCCGCGATCACCGCGATCAACAAGTCGAGAGCCAGCCCCATCGGACGTCCCAAGGCCTGGGTGGCCACGAGGAGCGGGAAGGTGGGCGCCAGAGCGCCGAGTGAGGCGACGATGGGTGCCGCCCACGCCAGCGCCACCACGACGCGTCGTCGACCGATGCGGTCGGCCAGGAACGCCGCGGGAAGTCCGATGAGCACGCCGATGCGCACGATCGTGCCCGCCACTCCACGTCCCCAGTCGCCGACACCGAAGTCGTCTCCGGCGAACGAGACGGTCTGGGTGAACAAGGTGTTCACGAACGCGGTGAGCAACGATGCCGCCGCCAACAGCCCGAGCACGCGCACCTGACGTTGATCGAGGCGATCGGGTGGGGCCCAGCCCGGTTGTCCACCGCGCGACTCGGGCGCGCGACGCGACAACGAGCGCTTCACCAACGATCCGAACAACCAACGGAACCACGGGATCACGAGGTGATAGTCGGTGCGCTCGTGCAGTCGACCGTCGCGCGCGGTGACGGTGCGTCGGTACTCGCGGAACGGCCCGTGTGCTTGGACGAACGAGGCGTCGGCGTCGGTGGTGCCGGGGTCGGGTTCTTCGCCCACCAGATCGTCGCGCGGGGCACACAACCATGCTCTGACCTGCGGTTCGTCGGGCCACTCGCGCACCAGATGCACCCCGTTGCGACCCACGGAGCGAGCATACTTGTACGTCTATGGACCGCATCGTCGTGCAGCAGAGCGGTCCGTTGTCCGGCACGGTGAGTGTCCCCGGGGCCAAGAACTCGGTACTGAAGTTGATGGTGGCGTCGCTCTACGCACCCGGTCGTCACGAACTCACCAACGTCCCCGACATCTCCGACGTCGACACGATGGGTCGCTTGCTCGGTGCCCTCGGGGTGCGCGTCGCGCGCCACGACGGGGGAGTGCTGCACCTGCACAACGACGGCGACGTGCGCACCGTCGCACCGCCCGACCTGGTCACCAGTATCCGTGCGTCGATCAACCTCCTCGGTCCGTTGCTCGCCGTGGCCGGTCGGGTGCGCCTCGACATGCCCGGCGGAGACGACTTCGGCAGCCGACCGATCGACATGCACGTGCGCGGGCTCGAGGCGAGGGGCGTGTCGTTCGAGATCGACGAACAGTCGATCGTCGCCCGTGCCGATCGACTGCGCGGCGCCGAGATCGCGCTCGACTTTCCGTCGGTCGGCGCCACCGAGAACCTCGTCACGGCGGCCGTCCACGCCGAGGGTGTGACCCGTGTTGCGAACGCCGCCCGCGAACCCGAAGTCGCCGACCTCTGTGACGTGTTGGTCGAGATGGGCGCACATATAGAGGGCATCGGCTCGTCGGTGATCATCGTCGAGGGCGTGCCCCGCGGGTCGTTGCGTCCGGTGTCCCACGCCGTCGTGCCCGACCGCATCCAAGCCGCCACCTATCTCGCGGCGGTGGCGGTGGCCGGGGGTTCGGCGGTGGTGAACGGTGCGCGCGCCGACCACATGGCGGTGTTGTTGAACCGCATGAACGACATGGGCCTGCGACTCGAAGCCGTCCCCGGTGGGGTGTCGATCGTGTCCGAGGGTCGCATGCGCACGGTCGACGTGCAGACCCTTCCCTACCCCGGACTCGGCACCGACTACAAGCCCCTCCTCGTCACCATGCTCGCCGTGGCCGAGGGCGTGGGCATCGTCACCGAGAACCTGTACCCGGGCCGGTTCCGTTACGTCGAGGAACTCTCGAAGTTGGGCGCCGACATCCGCACCGACGGCCATCACGCGATCGTGCGCGGCATGGACCGACTCCGCGGTGCCGCGGTGGTGGCCCCCGACATACGCGCCGGAGCGGCGCTGGTGATCGCCGGACTCGCGGCCGAAGGTCGGACCGTCATCTCGGGCATCGAACACATCGACCGCGGATACGACGATCTGGTCGGGCGATTGGTGTCGCTCGGCGCCTCGGTCGAGCGGGCGAACTCAGTCGATCTGTGAGCCCGTTTCCTCGGTCGCACGCTCGCCGTCGGAGGGATTCGCCCCCAGGCGTCGACGCACCACGGCCAACAACCCGACGATGATGGCGATGGGCCCGGCCACCATCAATATCTCGTCCCATCCGCCCTGGTGGGCGAGAACCGCGCCGATCATCGGTTTCCTTCCATGACATGCGCCGCTCGACCGAGTTTCCGGCGCCCTCTCACTCTACGATTTGACCTGCTCCCTAACCCACTCAGGTGATTCTGTGTCCAGCATGCGAACCCAAGTCGAAGAGACCATCGAGGCCATCCGGCCGGCTCTTCAGGCCGACGGTGGTGACATCGAATTGAAGGACGTCGACGAGACCACCGGCATCGTCAGCGTCACGCTGGTGGGTGCGTGCGGCACCTGTCCCACCTCCACCCAGACCCTCAAGCAGGGCATCGAGCGCATCATGCGCGATCGCGTCGACGGGGTCACCGAAGTGGTGAACGTGTGAGTCGGCGCGAGCGCAACCCCGACACCCTCTTCGCCGCGGCCCTCGAAGGTGACCGCAGTGCGTTGGCCCGATTGCTGTCGTTGATCGAGCAGGGCGGCGACGCCGCTCGCGTCATCGGAAGGTTGTCGTATCCGCGTGGTGGCAACAGCTACACCGTCGGTCTCACCGGGGCGCCCGGGGCCGGCAAGAGCACGCTCACGTCGTCCATCATCGGTCACCTGCGCTCGCTCGAACTCGAGGTCGCGGTGCTGGCCATCGACCCCTCGTCGCCGTTCACCGGCGGTGCCATCCTGGGCGACCGGGTGCGCATGCAAGACCACGCCACCGACCCCGGCGTGTTCATCCGTTCCATGGCCACCCGCGGACACCTGGGCGGGCTGTCGTTGGCGGCCCCGGAGGCCATTCGTCTGCTCGACGCCATCGGCCGTCTGTGGGTGTTGGTCGAGACCGTGGGCGTGGGTCAGGTGGAGGTCGAGATCGCCGGCAAGGCCGACACCACCATCGTCGTGGTCAACCCCGGTTGGGGCGACTCGGTGCAGGCCAACAAAGCTGGCCTGATGGAGATCGCCGACGTCTTCGTGATCAACAAGGCCGACCGCAAGGGCGTCGACGAGACCCGACGCGACCTCGAACAGATGCTCGACCTCTCCGATCTTCCTCACGAAGCCTGGCGTCCGCCCATCGTGCCGACGGTGGGCTCGACCGGCGAAGGCGTTCCGGCGTTGTGGGACGTCGTGCGACAGCACCGCGAGTTCATCACCGCCAGCGGCGAACTCGAGCGTCGTCGTCGATTCCGGTTGCGCGAGGAGTTGCGCGAGATCGTGGCGCGTCGTCTCGAACAGCGTGCGCGGGAGATCTGCACCGGTGAGCGATGGGACGCCTTGCAAGACGGGGTGATCGATCGCACGCTCGACCCGTGGAGCGCGGCCGACGAGATGTTGAAGTCGGTCGGCGCCTGAGCGCCCGAAGGAGTGGACATGTCCGAGGATCTGGTTCTGTGCGAGCGGCGCGCCGACGGCGTGGCCGTGGTGACCTTGAACAACCCCAAGGTGAACGCGCTCAGCCAAGCGGTGTTGGCCCGTCTGCGTGCGGTCGCCGAAGACCTCACGGCGAACCCGCCCGGCGCGGTGGTCATCACCGGTGGCGAGCGCATCTTCGCCGCCGGCGCCGACATCGGCGAGTTCGGGGGCACCGCCGAGGGTGAGCGCATCGGGCTCGGCTTCCACTCGGCCCTCGACGCGGTGGCGGCGATCCCGCGGTTCGTGATCGCCGCGGTCAGCGGATACGCGTTGGGTGGTGGCTGCGAGCTGGCGTTGGCCTGCGACTACCGCATCGCCGGTGAGAAGGCGGTGTTCGGTCAGCCCGAGGTGTTGCTCGGGATCATCCCCGGTGGTGGCGGCACCCAACGTTTGCCCCGTCTCGTTGGCGCGAGTCGCGCCAAGGAACTGGTGATCACCGGTCGCCAGGTGAAGTCCGACGAAGCCGTGCGCATCGGTCTGGCCGACGAGGTGGTGCCCAACGAGAGTCTGCACGAGCGCGCCCTGTCGTTGGCGGCCTCGGTGGCTTCGGGCGCCGTGCTGGCCCACGCCGCCATGAAGCGGGCCATCGACGAGGGCTTGTCGACGTCGCTGTCGGAGGGCTTGTTGCTGGAGCGTCGTCTCTTCACCGAGGTGTTCGCCACCGACGACAGCCAGGTGGGCGTGAAGAGTTTCCTCGAGAACGGCCCGGGCAAGGCGACCTTCAGCGGTCGCTGATCACCTGCTCGTACACCTCGAGGGTCGAGGCGGCGATGGCGTCCCACGAGAACCGACTGATCAGCACGTCGCGTCCGCGCGCCTGCATCTCCGTGGCCAGAGCGCGGTCGGTCAGCACCCGCTCGATGGCGTCGGCCAACAGTCGGGCGTTGCCGGGTTCGAACAGCAGTGCCGCGTCGGTTCCTTCGATGATCTCGGCCAGTCCGCCCGTGCGTGCGGCCACGGTGGGCGCCTCGGCGGCCAGCGCTTCGAGAGCCACGATCCCGAACGGTTCGTAGAGAGAAGGGATCACCACGCAACCGGCGCGATGCAAGAGCGAGCGCAACTCGTCGTCGGATACGAACCCGGCCAGGTTGACGAGATCGCTCACTCCTTCGATGTCGACCTGACTCTGCAACTCGGGGAGGTACGAGCCGCGACCGGCGATCACGCACCGCAGGCCGGGCACGCGCCCGCGCAGCATCGCCATCGCTTGAGCCAGCACCTGGAAACCCTTCTCGTACTGCACGCGGCCCCACGCGAGCACCAACGATTCGCGCGCGACGTTCGCGGTGGGTCGCCACACACGGGGGTCGACGCCGTTGGGGATGAGACGCACGTTGCCGGGATCGAGACCCTCGAGGAGTTCGCGCATCATGAATCGCGAACAGCAGATCTGCGCGTCGGATCGGTGGGCGAGCCAGGCCTCGACGGCGTTGATGGCCGAACTCGGTCCCTCGGGCACGTGTCCTCCGTGCCGTCCGCGTTCGGTCGAGTGGAAGGTGGCGATCAGCGGGGCGCCGAACAACGTCGACAGCGTGTCGCCGGCCCAGGCGGTGTGCCAGTCGTGGGCGTGCACGACGTCGGGTCGCCAGTCGCGGTCGAGGGCCGCGAGTCCGGTGATCTGGTTGTTGGCCGAGGCGATGCGCAGCACGTCGTCGTCCTCGGGTAACCAGGGCAGGTCGGTGCGGGCCCGCTTCACGCGCGCACCGTCGGCGGTGACACTGGTGGTCGGCAGATCGCCTTCGTCGTCGACGCCGTAGACCGTCACCTCGTGGCCGGCGCGCGCCAACGCACCGGCGAGGCCGTCGACGTGCGCCGCCACGCCGCCGATGGAGGCGGGTGGAAACTCGCGGGTCAGCAACAGCACGCGCACATGCGAACGGTAGCGGACGCACCTCGTAGCCTTGAGGGCGTGAACGAACGGCAGGAATGGTGGCGCGACCTGTCGTTGCGTCCCATGGTGGTGGCCTGTCTCACCCTCAGTGGCGCGGTCGGCGTGTTCGGGTTCTCGTTCGGTGTCGGTTCGGTCGCCGCCGGCGCCAGCGTGTGGCAGACGTGTGCGCTGTCGTTGTTCGTGTTCACCGGGGCGTCGCAGTTCTCGGCCATGAGCGTCATCGGCGCCGGCGGATCGTTGGGTTCGGCGTTGGGTGGTGCGCTGTTGTTGGCCGCGCGCAACGGGGTGTACGGACTGGCCATGTCGCGCCGTCTCGACGGCTCTCTCGGTCGTCGATTGCTGGCGGCGCAGTTCACCATCGACGAGACCACCGCGATGGCGGCCGCCCAACGCGATCGGCGCGAACAGCAGATCGCCTTCTGGTTGACCGGCTTCGCGCTCTACACGTTCTGGAATCTGGGCACGCTCATCGGCGCCCTCGCCGGCAGTGCCATCGACCCGCGCACCTTCGGTCTCGACGCCGCGTTCCCCGCCGGTTTCGTGGCCATGGTGTGGCCGTTGTTGACCGACCGTCGGGCCCGACTGGCCGCGGCGATCGGGGGAGTGGTGTTCCTCTCCACGGTGTCGTTCCTGCCCATCGGCGTGCCGATCCTGTTGTCGGTCGTCGGCGTGCTCGTCGGGGTCCAACGTCCGGTGCCCCGGCCCGAGGGGATGCAGTCGTGAGTTGGACCCTGGTGATCGTCCTGGCGCTCGGCGCCTACGCGTTCAAGGTGACGGGGCTCGTGGTCCTCGGGGGTCGCACGCTTCCCGCCGTGGTCGAGCGCTGTCTCGCGCTGATTCCGGCCGCGGTGGTGACCGCGCTCGTCGTGAAGGACACCTTCACCACCGGACAGGATCTCGTGCTCGACGCCCGCGCGGTCGGCATCGCGGTGGCGGTGCTCGCGGCGTGGCGAAAGGCGCCGTTGATCGTGGTGATCGTGCTCGGCGCAGCCGTGACCGCGATCCTGCGGCAGGTCTAGCCCTCGACGAGCGCCCGCAACTTCTTCAGGTTTCGACGCCAGATCGCCTTCATCACCAACTGGCCGCCCACGATCTCTCCCAAGCGACCACCGAGCCACCATGGGAACTCGAGTTTCTCGCTCCAGGTGAAACGCGTGCGGGCACCGTCGTCGAGGGGGGCGAGCGTGAAGATGCCGGTACCGGTGACGATGCCGGTGTGCTTGACCCCCATCGCCTCTCCGGGGATCCACTCGGTGATCTCCATGTGGTCGGTCAACTTGATGGGTCCGACCTTGGTGTCGCACAAGAACTTCGTGCCGACTCCGCGCGTCTGCTCGCCCTCGAATCGGATGGCCACCGCGTCGGCCATCCAGTCGACGTGTCGTTCGATCGGTTCGACGACGTCCCACACGCGCGCGGGGGAGGCGTTCAGATCGACGGCGACGGTGATGCGGCTCATACGGCCAGTGTGTCGCAGATCAGGCGTGGGCGCCCACTCGGCGCAACTCTTCGGTGGCCTGTTCGGGCGGAATGATGTTGATCATCACACCCGTGCCCCGCTCGAAGCCCGCCACGGTGGTGAGCTTCGGGAAGAGGTGCACGTGCCAGTGGAACGCGCCGTTGTGATGGTGGGGCGCGGTGTGGAAGACGAGGTTGAAAGCGACGTCGGCGAACACACCGTTGAGGTGCACGAGGGCGTCGCGAATGGCCCGGCCGACCCCGGCCACATGGGCATCCGAGGAGTCGGTGAGGTGCTGGTCGTGGTTGCGCGGGATGATCAGCATCTCGTACGGACCGCCGCTCCACCAGGGGCACACCACCACGGCGTCGTCGGTGGCCAACACCACGCGCTCGCCCGCAGCAATCTCGGCCTCGACCGTGGCGCACAGGATGCAGCCGCCTTCGAAACGCACGAAAGCGCGCTCTTCGTCGAGAACTGCGACGCACCCGTGAAGACGAACAGCGACAACGCACAGGTCTGCCACACGCTC
>JBJTFY010000308.1:0-2470 GCA_046093625.1 Actinomycetota bacterium | reverse complement strand
CGCCTGCTCGAAGCCGGCGCCGAGAGCCGCTGGAGTGCACTCGGGCGCCCGGCCGCCAAACTTCGTCCGAACGAGCCGCTTCTCGACGACGACGGACGCATCGTCGTCACGTTTCTCGGGCGACGCGCCGACGGCGACACCTTCGACGTTCTTTTGCACGACGACGGGCGCCCCATGGACCTGCTCGACCGCATCGGCGAGATGCCGTTGCCGCCGTACATCACGAGCGATGCCGGAGCGAACGAGCGCTATCAGACCGTGTACTCGCGCCGGCCGGCGTCGGCGGCGGCGCCCACCGCCGGGTTGCACTTCACCCCCGAGTTGCTCGGACGCCTCGAGGGCCAAGGGGTGCGGGTGGCGCGCGTCGAATTGGTGGTCGGTCTCGACACGTTCCGCCCGATCAGCACCGACGATCCGTTGCTCCATCCGATGCACACCGAGCTCTACTCGGTTCCCGACTCCACGCTGGCCGAGGTCGAAAGTTCCGAACGCGTGGTGGCCGTCGGTACGACGGCGGTCCGCGCCCTCGAGAGTGCCCTGTCCTCGGGTCGCTCCAGCGGCCGCACCAACTTGTTCATCCACCGGGGCTACGAGTGGAAAGCGGTCGACGTGCTCATGACCAACTTCCATCTGCCGCGCACGACCTTGTTGTGATGATCGACGCGTTCGTCGGCCCGGCGTGGCGAACCATGTACCGTGAGGCGCTCGAGCGGGGCTACCGTTTCTTGTCGTTCGGCGACGCGATGCTCCTCGATCGCCACGCTCACGACCACTGAACATGCACCCCGTCGAACTCTCGATCACCGGCACCGACGGTTCGGCGCGCACCGGAACCGCCTCCACGGCTCGGGGCGACTACGAGTTCCCGCTCTTCATGCCGGTGGGAACGCGGGGCGCCATCAAGTACCTGAGCGCCGCGGACTACGAACGGCTCGGGGCCCGCATCGTGCTCGGCAACACCTATCACCTCATGTTGCGACCCGGCGCCGAGACCGTGGCCCGTTTCGGTGGCCTCGGTCGATTCGCGGGCTGGAACGGACTGACCCTCACCTACTCCGGCGTATTCCAGGTGTTCTCACTCGAGCCCAAGGTCGACGACGACGGTGTCACGTTCGCCTCCACCTACGACGGGAGCAAGCATCGCTTCACGCCCGAGTCGGCGGTTCGCACCCAGGAACTCCTCGGCGCCGACATCCAGATGGTTCTAGACGTCTGTCCGCCACTGCCTTCGCCGGAGCCGGTGATCCGACTCGCCCTCGAGCGCACCTCGGCCTGGGCCGCCCGAGCCCGCGCGACCCATCGACGCCCCGATCAGTCGTTGTTCGGGATCGTCCAAGGGGGGATCTCGACGTCCATGCGCGCCGAGAGCGCCCGACGCACCGCCGATCTCGACTTCGACGGATACGGCATCGGAGGTCTCTCGGTCGGCGAGACACGGGCCGAGATGCTTCCGGCGTTGGCGGCGGCTCTCGAGCACCTGCCCGCGGACCGTCCGCGTTATCTCATGGGAGTCGGCGATCCGGCGTCCCTCGTGGAGGCCGTCACCTTGGGAGTCGACCAGTTCGACTGCGTCATGCAGACGCGACTCGGCCGGCACGGCACCGCGCTTACCAGTGAGGGCAAGTTGCATCTCAAGAACGCCCGTCACGCGGACTCGGACGCGCCGATCGACGATCGTTGCCCCTGCGAGGTGTGCTCGCGCCACACCCGCGGTTACCTGCGCCACCTGCTGCAGGTCAACGAGCCGAGTGCCGCCCGCCTCATGAGCCTGCACACCGTGGCGTGGACGCTCGATCTCATGGCCCGAATGCGGGCCGCCATCGCCTCGGGCACCCTGGACGGGCTCCGCCGCGAGGTTCTCGACGTCTGGGGGGATTGAGGGCGACCAGCCCCGATCGGTGTCCATCCCACTAGGATCGTCCGGCATGTCGAACGTCGCCTCGCTCCTCGCCAGCAACAACCAGAACAGTGGTGGAAGCGCCTTGTTCACCTTCGGGTTCATGGGTCTCATCGGTCTGGCGATGTACTTCTTGATGATCCGTCCGCAGCGCAAGCGGTTGCGGTCCCAGCAGGAGATGCAGTCGGCCATCGGTATCGACGACGAGGTCATCACGAACTCGGGCATCTACGGTTTCGTCACCGCGATGGACGGCGACGTGGTGTGGCTCGATGTGGCCGACAACGTCGAGATCCGCGTGGCCCGCAGCGCCCTCGTGCGGCGCATCGACCCCGCTACCGAGCCGGCCGGTGGCGAGCCGGGGGAGACCTCCACTCCGGAGTGACGCCACCCCCATGTCCCGTCGTCGTCTCACTCTCACCCTCATCGGCCTCGCCGTCGTGGTTTTCGGCTCGTTGGCCGGCAATCTCATCGCCGGCAACGAGCCGTCACTCGGACTCGACCTGCAAGGTGGCGTCGCGGTCACGCAGGAACCGGTCGGGGAGTTCAATTCCGAGAGCCTCGACCTGGCGG
>JBJTFY010000307.1:0-9007 GCA_046093625.1 Actinomycetota bacterium | reverse complement strand
CTCGAAGAAGCCCTTGTAGAAGTCGGCCGCGGCGATCTCGCGCGTTCCGTTGGGTCCCTGCACGACGTAGGTGGCGCCCAGGGCCAGAGTGGTGGCGGGAAGATCGGAGGCCGGGTCGGCGTGGGCGATGGTTCCGCCGATCGTGCCGCGATGACGCACTTGCGGGTCGCCGACGTGCGACGCCGCGTGCGCCAGGAGCGGAACGTGCTGGGCGAGCACGGGCGACTTCTCGACGTCCATGTGACGCGTGAGAGCACCGATGGCGATGTGATCACCGGCGTCACGGATGTACGAGAGATCCTTGATGCGGGCGATGTCGATCAAGACCGCCGGTTGGGCGAGGCGGAGTTTCATCATGGGCAGCAGGCTGTGGCCCCCGGCGATGAACTTGGCGTCCTCGCCGTATTCGCCGACGAGCGAGATGGCCTCGGCGGCCGAACCGGCGCGCACGTAGTCGAAGGATGCGGGAATCATCTCAGAACCTCACTTGCCGGCCGCGGCGAGCACGGACTTGACGATGTTGTGGTAACCGGTGCACCGGCAGAGGTTGCCCTCGAGGCCGATTCGAACTTCCTCTTCGGTCGGGTTGGGGTTCTCCTTCAGCAGGCTGGTGGCGGCCATCACCATGCCCGGGGTGCAGTACCCGCACTGCAGACCGTGGTTCTCCATGAAGGCTTTCTGCATGGGGTGCAAGGTGCCGTCGGCGGCGGCCATGCCCTCGATGGTGGTCACGCTCGAACCGTCGGCCTGCACGGCCAGAACGGTGCAGCTCTTGACAGCCTCACCGTCGATGTGGACGCTGCACGCCCCACACGAGGAGGTGTCGCAGCCGACGTTGGTGCCGGTGAGTCCGAGTACCTCGCGGATGGAGTGCACGAGCAAGGTGCGCGGCTCGACGTCGCTCACGTGTTGCTTGCCGTTGACAGTGACGCGGATCTCCACGATGTACCCCCTTGATGGCCGTCGTTCCGGCGGCTCGTCCATTCTGCCTGATGGGGGGCGTGCCCCGCTCACCGGACCGTCCCTACCGTAGACGCTCGATGACCCGATTCGGAAGTGCCGTGAGACCGGCGGTTTCCGGCCCGAACAGGGCCGCAGCGATGGCTTCGGCGCCGTCGACGAGGCGGGGGCCGGGGCGCACCATCACGGCGTCGGCGTCGATCGCCCACACCGTGGCGCGCGACGGCAAGCGGTCGAGCACCGTTCGCGCCTGTTCGGCCGATCCCGCGAGGTCGTAGCCGCACGGGGCGACGATGACGTGGTCGGGGTCGGCGGCGGCGATGGCATCCCAGTCGGTGGGGAAGGATTTGGTGCCGGGGGCGCACAGGACGGGCTCGGCCCCGGCCGCGCGCACGACGTCGGGCACCCAATGACCGCCGACGAAGGGTGGGTCGACCCACTCGAGCACGAACACCGTGGGTCGATCGGCGGTCGGCGTGCGCTCGGCGACGCGGGTCAGGCGCGCGCGCAACTCCGACACGACGACCCGTCCGCGTTCGGGCACCCCGGTGGCGTCGGCGATCGTCTGCACCGACTCGATCACTTCGTCGAGGGTTTGGGGGTCGATCTGCAACACCCGGGCCCGACAGTTCAAGCGGGCCACCGCCTCGTCGACGTCGCCGCTCGGCACCGCACAGACGCGACAGAGGTCCTGGCTGAGGATGAGGTCGGGGTCGCAGCGCGTCAGGGCATCCTCGTCGAGGTGGTAGAGCTCGTCGCCGGCGGCCAGGCGCGCGCGGACCACGTCGTCGATCTGTGACGGGGTGAGGTGTTTGGTGTCCATGCCCCCGACGACGATCTCGCGTCCGACGCGGGCCGACGGCGGGTGATTGCATTCGAAGGTGACGCCCAACAGGTCGTCGGCGAGTCCGAGCGCGAAGACGATCTCGGTGGTCGACGGCAGGAGGCTGACGATGCGCACCGGCGGAGAGTAGGCGATCTGCCACGATGGAGGCGTGGGCGAGCGCGACGAATCGGCGGGTTGGCGTCAGTTGCTCGCGGGCGTGCAGCTCCCGTTCGATCCCCGTCTCGAGGTGCCGACCTTGCGCGAGGTGCGTCTGGCGATCCCCGACCCTGCTCCGGTCGACGACGTCGTCGGGGCGGCCCGACGAGCGGTGATCGAGCGGCTCGGTGGCGCGGTTTCCGCGGGCATGACCGTCGCGGTCGGCGGCGGCAGCCGTGGACTCACCCAGCGGGTCGACTTGTTGCGGGGCACCATCGACGGACTGCGCGCACTCGGAGCGGAGCCCTTCGTGGTCCCGGCGATGGGAAGTCACGGTGGCGGAACCGCCGACGGTCAGGTCGCCATGTTGGCCTCTCTCGGCATGACCGAGGAGGCTCTGGGGGCCGAGATTCGCGCCACGATGTCGACCGTCGAGGTGGCGCGCACCGCGGGAGGGATGCCCATCTACCTCGACGAGCACGCGGCCGCGGCCGATCGCATCCTTCCGGTGAACCGTGTCAAGCCACACACGTGTTTCAAGGGTCCGATCGAGAGCGGTTGCACGAAGATGGCCGTCGTCGGTTTCGGCAAACAGCCGGGGGCGGCCCAGATCCACTCGTGTGGTCCGGTCGAGATGCGCCGTCGGCTGCTCGACGGCATCGCGACCCTGCGCGCCACGGGTCGGTTGCTCGGAGGAGTCGCCTCGGTGGAGTCTGCCGGGGGAGCGGTGGTCGAGGTCGCCGGTCTCACCGCCGACGAGGTGGGCGGTGACGCCGAGGTCCGACTCACCGAACGAGCCCGCGAACTCGTGCCGCCGCTGCCCTTCGACGAGACCGACGTGCTGATCGTCGAACGGGGCGGCAAGGACATCTCGGGAACCACCATGGATCCCAACGTGACCGGCCGCTATTGGGTGCACGGACTCGACGATCTGCCCCGACCACGAATCTCGACGATCGTGTTGCTCGGCATCACCGACGTCTCAGCGGGCAACGTGCTCGGCATCGGCTTGGCCGATTTCATCCCGATCGACGTCGCCGAGCGCATCGATTGGCAGAAGACCTACCTCAACTGTTTCACCGCCGGCCCGTCGGGGGTGCGTCGGGCGCGCATGCCGATGGTGCTCCCCGACGAGGAGTCGTGCGTGAAGGCGGCCCTCAGCATGTGCGGCCGCGGCGTGGACGAGCCCAAGCGGGTGGTGCGCATCCGTTCGACGCTCCATCTCACCTCGTGTTGGGTGAGCGACGCCTTGCTCGACGAACTGCCCCCGGGCGCGACGCCGGCGTGAGGGGTCAGCGGTCGTAGCGGCGCAGGCCGGTGAGGGCGAAGGCGGTCGACACGACCAGCATCGCGCCCATCGCCACGAGTCCGCCCCACGTCTGGCTCCAGGTGATGTCACCGAGGAAACCCTGTCGGGCGAAACGCAGAACGTTGGTCATCGGGTTCACCCGGGCGCACGCGCGCAGCCAACCGCTCATCGACGCCAGGGGAACCTGCGACGTCGACAAGAAGATGCCGAAGAAGATGGCGAATTGGGTGAGGGTGGCCGCACCGAGGTTGCGCATGCGGAAGGTGAGACCGAGGGCGAGGCCACTGGCGCTGAGGGCCACGAGCACGGCGGCCACGATGGTCATCAGGATCGCGAGCGGCCCGCCGGGGGTGTGCAACCCGCCGAGGTAACTCACGATCACCACGAACGTCACCGGCACGAAACTGCGCGCGATCGCCGCGGCGTAGGCGCCGAGAATGATCGTGGGTCGCTTGAGCGGCGCCATCAGCACACGATCGAAGAAACCGGTTTCCATGTCGTTCAACAGACCGAAGCTGACACCCAGGGCCCCGAAACTGGCGCCTTGGATGGCGTTCAACGGCATGTACCAGTTCATCGGGTCGATGTTCAGCATGCGGACCGCGGCACCGAAAGCACCGCTGAAGGCGATCAACTGGAACACCGGCATGATCAGCGACGGGATGAACGCCGAGGGCATGCGCCGCACCCGCAACATGCTGCGACGCACGAGCGCACCGACGACGTCGAACGAACGCGCTCCGGAGCTCATGCTGCGAACCGCGGCGGTCATGTCGCCGCCAATCGCTTGTTGAGCGAACGCAACGCGAACGCGATTCCGATCACCGCGACGACGAGGGGGATGAGCCAGGCGTTGACGAATTGTTCCGCGGCCAGGTCGCGGTTCATGAACCCCTGCATTCCCTCGACCACGTGCGACATGGGGTTCCAGTCGGCCACGGTGCGGTACCAACCGGTCATGTAGTGGCGTGGGAAGAACGCCGACGACAGGAAGAGGAGCACGAAGACCAACGGGAAGGAGCCCTGCACCACCTCGGGACTCCCGGACTTGATCGCGATGGCGGCCATCAGTCCGGCCATCGCGAGACCGAGCAACGCGCCCGACACGATCAAGCCGATCACGCCGATCGGACCGCTCTTCACGCGGGCTCCGAACACCACGAAGAGGGTCAGGAACACGGTCACCTGCGTGACACCGACGACCATGCTCGCGGCGAGTCGCCCGAGGACGATCGACACCCGGGAGATCGGTGACGCCAGCAGTCGCTCGAAGAAACCCTGTTCGATGTCGGTGGCGAGGTCACCGGCGGCCGAGGTGGCTCCGAAGAGCACTCCTTGCACCACGGCACCGGCGACGGCGTAGTTCAGGAACGACGTGGCGATGTTGGCGCTGAAGTAGGGGTCGCGGGCGAGTTTGTTGAAGCTGGCCGAGCCGAGGGCCGCGAAGAAGAGCGGAAAGATGAAGGCCGGAGCCAACGCCGCCGGCTGGCGGAGACGACCACGCACGCTGCGCTTGGTGAGTTGAGCGCTGTGGTTGATCGCGCTGACGACGCTCACTGGGCGCCCTCGAGGCGATGGCCGGTCGCCTCGGCGAACACGTCGTCGAGGCTCGGCTCGTTGAGTTCGAGGTGGCGCACCTTGATGCCGGCCTCGTCGAGCGCGCGAACGACCGCGGCCACGTCCTCGGCACCTCGCGACAGGCCCACGCCGAGCGTGCCTTCGGCGGACGGACGCAACTCGCCGAATCGCGCGAGGGTGGATCGCGCCGCGTCGGCGTGCGACTGGTCGACGTTCACGAACAGGGTGGGCGACCCCACCTGGGCCTTGAGGTCGCGGGGCACTCCGGCGCGCACGATGTGGCCGTGGTCGACGATCGCGATCCGGTCGGCGAGTTGGTCGGCCTCTTCGAGGTACTGGGTCGTGAGCAACACGGTGGTGCCGGACTGGTTCAACTTGCGGACCTCCTCCCACAACGTGAGGCGACTCATGGGGTCGAGTCCGGTGGTGGGCTCGTCGAGGAACAACACCGAGGGTTGGTGCACGAGCGACAACGCGAGGTCGAGTCGGCGGCGCATACCGCCCGAGTAGGTTCCGACGCGGCGTTCGGCGGCCGCGGTGAGCCCCACCCGCTCGAGCAGTTCGTCGCCCCGGGCGCGGCCGGCGCTCTTGGACAAGCCGTAGAGGACCGCTTGCAGATTGAGCAGTTCGCGCCCAGTCATGAGCGGGTCGATCGCGGCGTCCTGCAAGGCGACCCCGATCGAGCGACGCACCTTGTCGGCCTCGCCCACCACGTCGAATCCCGCCACGTGAGCCGAGCCCGCGGTGGGCTTGAGCAGCGTGGTCAGCATGCGCACGATGGTGCTCTTGCCCGCGCCGTTGGGTCCGAGCAGACCGAAGATCTCGCCCGCTCGCACCTCGAGGTCGACGCCGTCGACCGCCTTGACGATGTTGTCACCCGAGCCGAAGTGGCGAACGAGTTGTTGGGCGACGATGGGGGATGAGGTCACGTCATTGCACGCTACAAGTTTCGCCCCGACTCCCGAAACTCGACGCGGGGATTCGGTGCGTCAGCGGGCGGCGTTGATGGCTTTCCAGACGCGCTCGGCGGTGCACGGCATCTCGATGTGCTTCACACCGAGATGCGACACCGCGTCGACGACCGCCGACTGGATGGCCGGCGTGGAGCCGATGGTGCCCGACTCGCCGATTCCCTTGGCGCCGATGGCGTTGACCGGAGTCGGTGTCTCCATGTGGACCACCTCGACGCTCGGCAATTCGACCGCGGAGATGAAGCCGTAGTCGGCGAGATTCGACGTGGTGGGGTTGCCGTCCGCGTCGTAGAGAACCTCCTCGAGCAGCGCCTGGGCGACGCCCTGGGCCACCCCGCCGTGGATCTGCCCGTCGAGGAGCATGGGATTCAACACCTTGCCGGCGTCGTCGCAGGCCACTTGACGAAGGTGCTTGACGCGACCGGTCTCGGTGTCGACCTCGACCACGGCCACGTGAGCGCCGAAGGGGAACGTCGCCCCGGGCACGCCGATGATGTCGTCGTGCTTGAGACCACCGTTGGCCTTCTCGGCCACGGCGAGATCGGCCCACGACTTGGACACTGCGGGGGTACCGGTGACGTGGAAGACACCGCGACCCTTGTCGAGCACGACGTCGGCCTCGTTGGCCTCGAGCAGACGCGCCGCTACGGCCTTGGCCTTCTCGGTGAGGGTCCCGGCCACCTGGAACACGGCGTTTCCGCCCTGCTGCAACGAGCGTGACCCCATCGTGCCCGTGCCCACCGGCACGAGGTCGGTGTCGCCCCAGACGAGCTCGACCCGGTCCATGGGGATGCCGGTCTGCTCCTGCACCAACATCGACCACGCGGTGTCGTGACCCTGTCCGTGGGGCGAGGTGCCGGTGTAGACGATGGCCCGACCGTCGTCGGTGATCTCCACCTTGGCCGACTCGCCGTTGCCCACGCCGCCGGTGATCTCGACGTACACGCTGACACCGATGCCGATCTGCTTCACGTCGCCACTGGCCCGGCGCTTGGCCTGCTCGGCGCGCAGGGTCTTGTAGTCGGCGGCCTCGAGGGCCTTGTCGAGGGCGGTCTCGTAGTCGCCCACGTCGTAGGTCTGTCCGACCACCGTGGTGTGCGGCTCCATGAACTTGGGACTGAGGTTCTTGCGGCGCACATCGGCGGCGTCCATTCCCAACTCCAGCGCGAACAGGTCCATGGCGCGCTCGATGGCGGCGGTGGCCTCGGGTCGACCGGCGCCGCGGTACGCGACGGTCGGGGTGGTGTTGGTGATCACCGAGGTGGTGCGGCACTCGATGTGGGGGATCGCGTACACACCGCTCGACATCGGGCGGGTCATGAAGGGCGCCAGGATCGTGCCCATGTCGGCGAAGCCACCGCAGTCCTGAATCGCATGCAACTGGTAGTGGGTCACCTTGCCTTCGCGGGTGCCGCCGATCTTGACGTACTGCAACTGGGCGCGACCGTGACCGAGGGCCACCATCGACTCGCTACGCGTCTCGCGCCACTTCACCGGACGACCGAGTTTCTTGGCGATGACACCGAGCAGCAGTTCCTCGCCATACGCGCCGATCTTGGCGCCGAACCCACCACCCACGTCGGGGGTCCGCACGCGGATCATCGAGGCGTCGACGCCGTTCGCGGCGGCCAACGGGGCGACCGCACCCTGGGCGTGCTGGGTGGAGAGCCACTGATTGAGTCGACCGTCGGCGCCCCAGGCCGCGGCGGCACCGCGCACCTCGAGCGGGCAGGGAGCCACGCGCTGGTTCATGAAGCGACCCTCGACCACGACCTCGCAGTCGCCGAAGAACGCGTCGCCGGTGTTTGCCGGAATTCCCAAATGGGTGGATGTATCGACCACCACATTGCTACCGACAGAGTCATAGATGAATGTGGATGCATTCATAGACGCTTCGACGTCCGTGAAGGCCGGCAAGGTTTCGCAATCAACAAAGATGACCGACGCGGCGTCAGCTCCCTGTTCGCGGGTCTCGGTCACGACCGCGGCCACCGGCTCGCCGACGTAACGGACCTTGTCGCTGGCGAGCAAAGTTCGAGCAACAGTCACTCCGAACATTGATGGATACATAGCCGGCACGGGCTGCAGACCGAGCGACTCCGCGGTGTAGATCGCCACGACACCGGGCAGGCCCTCGGCGTCGCTGGTGTCGATCGACAGGATGCGACCGTGGGCCACCGACGAGCGCACGTAGGTGACGTGCAGGGCACCCTGCAACATCGGCTCGTCGTTCAGATCGTCGACGTACTTGCCGCCCGAGGTGAGGAACTTGGGATCTTCCTTGCGAAGAACCCGGTTACCGAGAATGCTGCCACCAGTCATTGTGAACCCCCGAGGTGTCGTCGATCGTGACGTGAGTGTTGGTCTGACACTAGCCCTTGGGCCGTGGGCCGCTCACGGTCGGGCCACGTGACGTTTCAGGGCAGTGGTTCGGTGACGACCGTGACACCGTCGCCCGACGGTGCGGGGTTCGCCGCGGCGGCCTCGGCGGCCGCCTCGTTCACCCGAACCGTCACGATCTGGGTCACGAGGTCCTAGGGCCACCCGGTGGGCAGTTCGACCGGAGCCTCGGCGACCCCGACGATCTGCTGACGCCGCTCGCCGGCCATCACGTACCCCAACTCGTCCCGGGCGGCGTCCTCGATCCCCTCCGGGGTGTTCAACCGGTCGACCTCGGTCTGCAGTTCGTCCGTGGCGCGCTTGATGGTGTCGAGTTCGTCGTTGCGGGCGTCGATTTCCTCGCGCTGCCCCAGCCACGACGTCGCCGGCAACACGAGGAACGAGTTGCCGAACGAGATGACGACGACGATCGCCCCGACCGCCATGAGGCCCCGTCCGACGAGGCGGGGCAGCAGACGCTCGCGGCGCGGGGTCGCCCGAGTGCGGTCGGCAACCGCCTTGGCCACGCGACCGCGCTTGCGCTTCGACGCGCGGGGGATGCTGCTCGTCTTGTTCCCGCGGGTCATGCCCCACATTCTGCCGACTATTCGGTCGGCGTTGGTGTCACCATCGGCGGTTCACGCACGGCGACGGACCACTCTCGGCTCGTCAGATGTAGTAACCGGTGATGTCGATGATGTAGTCGGTCGAGACCGCGCGATCATCGGGACCGAGATAGGCCTCGACTGCGCCGACGAATCCGCCCCAGTCGCCGACCGCGACGATTCCACCGTTGGCGATGGTCTGGCCGCTCGACGTCCAGTTCAC
>JBJTFY010000306.1:0-9744 GCA_046093625.1 Actinomycetota bacterium | reverse complement strand
GAGCATGGCCCTCAAGACGATGATCGAACAGATGGGTGCCGCGCCGCTCGCCGAGATCTAGCCCGAGGAGTACACCGACTTCGCCACCATTCGTCCGCACGTGCGCTTGTCCGACGGACTCAACCGCAGCATCGTCTGGCCGACCGTCAGCATGTGGTCGGTCACCTCCGACGACCAGGATCTCATCCTCGTTCTCGGTCCTGAGCCGGCGTTGCGCTGGAAGTCGTTCTGCAAGCAGATCGTGGGCGTCGCCCAGACGTACAAGGCCAGCAGCGTCGTCTCGCTCGGCGCATTGCTCGCCGACGTTCCACACCGACACGCCACCCAGGTACTCGGCACCGCGGTCGATCAAGAGGTGATCGACGCGTACGATCTCCAGCGCAGTCGATACGAGGGGCCGACGGGAATCGTCGGGGTCCTCAACGACGCCGCGCACCGCGCCGGCCTGGCCACCGTGTCCCTGTGGGCCGCCGTTCCGGCCTACGCCGCCCAGTTGCCCTCACCCAAGGCCGCGGCCGCCCTCATCGACCGCCTGTCGGAGATCGTCGGTTGCGACGCCCCGACCGCGACCCTCGACGCCCAACTCGACCGGTACGAGGAAGCGATCGACCAGATCATCGAAAACGACCCGTCGTTGTCGTCCTACCTCGAGCGCCTCGAGAACATGGACGATGACGAGGAGTACGAGGACGACGACGAGTACGCCTACGACGAGTCCGATGACGACTCCGACGACGAGGGAATCGCCGCGTCGGCGCCGATCACCGAGGACTCACTCGACAGCGAAGCGTTCCTCGAAGAAGTCGAACAGTTCCTGCGCAGTCAGCACGACGACTGATCAGTCGGCGCGGCGCCACACCGGGTCGCGTGGAGCGTCGAACGTCGGCGGCGTGTCGCGACCGTCGATGGCGGCAAAGGCCGACGGGCCCCACCACTGCGCTCCCGCCGTTGGATCGGGAAGGGCATCGCGGTGGAACCAACCGATGTCGGCGGTCTCCAACGGATGTCCCTGCAACGTGCCCCCGGTGGCGCGACAATGGAACAAAAGCATGTACATACCGAATCGACTGAAGCCCATGCGTTGGCCGTCGACCACCCCGATCAGACGCACCGGCTCGCATTCGACTCCGGTTTCCTCGTGCACTTCCTTGATGGCCACCTCGCTCGGCGAGTAGCCGACGTCGGCCCAACCGGTGGGATACAACCACACACCACTGTCGGGTCGTTTGACCAACAGGATCCGCCCCTCGTCGTCGCCGACGATCGCGCCGACCGCCACCTTCGGGGTCACGTAGCCCGGGACACCTTCGCCGATCGACTCCATCCATTCCTGAACGAAGTGGTCCTGCTCGCGCCGAACCTCGAGCGCCTCGTCGGCGGCCGCCTTGATGTCGGCGGCCACATGGAGGATCTCCTCGTACCGCTCGCGCTCGTACAGGCTCTCGGTGAAACCCATCCCGGTGCGCGCGATACCGGCGAGCGTCTCGCTCCAACGCACGAGGTCGCGTGTGAAGTCGGCGGGCGTCGCGTCGGACATGCGAGAAAACTAGTGGCTCATCCGGCCAGCGTGAACAGGATCGCGCGTTCGACTTCCTTGCGGTGGAAGGGATCGATCAACTTCTCACCGAACGACGTGCGCACGTAGAAGGCGTCGACGACCTCGTCGCCGATGGTCTGAACGGTCGCATGACGAATGTCGAGGCCCACCTCGGCCATGGCCTTGGTGACGCGGTGCAGGATGCCGTGCTGGTCGGGGGCCCGCACCTCGATCACGGTGGCGTTCGACGACGCCTCGTCGAAGAAGGTCACGCGCGGCGGTCCGAGTTCGCCCGCCGACCGACGCTTGCGCCGATACGACTTGGCGCGCTCGGCGAGTCGCGACTCGATCGCCAGTTGGCCACGCAAAGCGCGCTCGAGGTTGGTCACGACGGGCCCCCACTCGATCGGACCGTGACTCGGCACCATCACGCGGAACTGCGAGGCGGCCATACCTTGCTCGTCGGAGTGCGCTTGGGCTCCGAGCACCCCCAGTCCGTGTAGCGCCAAGACCCCCGCCACCCGGCTGAACGTTCCGGGTCGGTCGGGACTCACGACGGTCACGGTGTCGGAGTCGAACCCGATCGTGATCACACCGCCGGCCATCATCTCGAGCACCTCGGCGTCGGGGAACAGGCGCCACTGCGCCTCCGCGACATCGGCCCCACCGAGCACGAGATGCACGCGACGCACGAGGTCGTTCACGAGTTCGGCTTTCCACGAGCCCCACGCGGCGGTGCCGGTGGCGAGGCTGTCGGCCTCGGTCTTTCGGTGCAACAAGTCGAGCACGCGCGGGGTGCGTACCTCGGCGGCGCCCAGCATGATGGTCGCGCCGTCGGCCAGGTCGCGACGCGTCGCGACATCGGGAAGCAACAGGTGATGCTTCACCATCGTGCACACGATCTCGGTGTCGTCGGCGTTGAGGCCCAGTCGTGGTCCGATTCGTTGCACCATCGCCACTCCCACCTCGGTGTGGTCGCCCGGGTAACCCTTGCCGATGTCGTGGAACAGCGCACCCAGAACCAACAGGTCGGGGCGGGCCACACGGTCGGCCCACGACGCGGCATTGGCCGTCGCCTCCCAGAGATGACGATCGACGGTGAAACGGTGATACGCGTTACGTTGCGGCTTGCTCCGGTTGGGGGCCCACTCGGGCAACACCTTCACCCACAAGCCGCGTTGGTCGAGGGCCTCGAGCACGGGAATGGCGTCGTGCCCGGTGAGCAACAACCCGACGAGGTCGTCGATCGCTCCCACCGGCCAAGGCGACGGAAGGGGCGGACACGACGTGGCCAAACGGTCGAGGGTCGGTCGGTCGATACGCGCCTTGTGTCGGGCCGCGGCGGCCGCCACGCGCAGCAACAACGTCGGATCGGTCGCGGGATCGATCGTGTCGTCCAAGTGGATCTCACCGTTGTGCATCAACACTCCGGGAGCCAGCGGCTGATCGGGCACGGCTTTGGCCTTGGCCGCGGCCACCCGCGCCCACACTTCGTCGCCCACCCAGGCCACCGAACGACCGGCGTTCGACAGCGACGCCACGAGGGCGTCGGCGTTCTTGTAACCGCAGACGGTCGCCACCGAATCCTGATCCTCGAGATGCATCACCTCGACGGCACGGCCCTGATGTCGGTGCAGGGCCACCCGTAGCGCCATCAACACGTCGCGACCGGCATCGAGCGCGGCGCGATCGGAGCGCGTGATCTCCACACCGGCCGCCTCGGCCCACGACAACGCATGAATGTCGCGCAGTCCGCCGTAACCCTCCTTGAGGTTCGGCTCGAGCAGGAACGCCACTTCGCCGTGTTCGGCCTGCCGAGAGCGCACGCGGCGCATCAACTCCGGAAGTCTCTGATCGGCGGCGTTGCGCCACACTTTCAGACCTTCGCGCGCCAACTCCTGGGCCAGATCCGCGTCCCCCGCCAGCAGGCGCACGCTCAACAGTGCCGTCGCCGAATCGAGTTCGGACTTGGCCAACTCGAGGGCCTGCTTCACGGTGCTCACCGAATGACCGAGTTTCAATCCCGAATCCCAGATCGGGTACCAGATCTTGGCGGCCAGGTCGTCGACGTTCTTGGCGCCGTCGTGGATCAACATCACGTCGAGGTCGCTGAACGGTGCCAGCTCGCCGCGTCCGTAGCCACCCACGGCCACGAGCGCGCACCGCTTGCTCGGGGCGACCTGTTCGATCGCGGTATTCCAGAGTTCCCGAAGCCATTCGTCGGTCGCCGCGCACAACTCGCGGGTGAGACGCACTCCGCGCAGGTTGGGGTCGCTCAGGACCTGACGCCGACGTTCCATCTCCCCAGTCTGTCGCACGATCGGCCCGACGCGCCCGACCGAGTGTGAACGCCACGATTCAGGTTCGTTCGTCCCGCCGCCGAGCGATGATGGAGGCGGCCTTGAACGCCCCCCATTCGAGACCCGGCTCGACCAGACGCTCGTCGACGTCGGCCCACGTGGCCGGGGCCAAGCCGTGGACGTCCCGGGGGAACGAGCGCACACTGAACTCGTCGCGCTCGACGGGCGCCACCCCGCTCGCCGTCAATAGGTCACCGAGCGGAACGGTGGCCTCACGCAGGATCGCCAACGGGTTGGTGCGCTGGCTCTCCGGATCGAGCGCCAGCAGTCGGCCCAACCCGTCGACTGCGATCGTTCGCGCGGTCGACACCACCGAACGACGGGACTCCTCGGTGACGCTCTGGTGACCACCGCTGGACGCCAGCCGTTCGTCGAGTAACCGGTTCGCCCAGTCCTCGACGACGGCGATCACGCAGTCGAGCAATCGGGCGGAATACTCGTCCACCCGCCCATGAAATCAGATCACCGTCGTGGACGGCGCATCGGTGCTCGACGGAGCACTGGTCGGCGGTGTCGTGGTCGTCGGGGTCGTCGCCAACATGGTGGCGACCCGAACCAGGATGCGCCGCGCACGATGCAGATCGTCGCGCGTGGGCAGCGTGGCGTCGCTCGGCTGGAGCAGAGCCCGCGCCTCGGCGATCAACAACGTTGCGTCACCGTTACCCGCTTCGGTGGCCAGGTTCTCGAGCCGCGTCGCGACGTCGAGCATGCGCTGCACCGTGGCGGCGATGCGGGCCTCGCGAACCTGGGTGAGGGCGTCGCGCACGATCTGCTTGGCGTCGACGGTCGGGTCGGCGAGGATGCGTTCCTTGGCGGCATCGAGCACGCCGAGCAACGCCGCCTTCACGTCGGCGGGAAGGTCGGAGGCCGTCACCGCCGAGATGACACCGGCCAGAGTGAGGAGCGCCTTGGCGCCGGGCGACTCTTCCAGCACTTCACGAGCGAGGTGCATGGCGTTCTCGAACTCGTCCCGGGTGGGCATCTCACCGGCGTCGAGGGTCGCCTTCACCGCTTCGAGCGCGGCGATGGCCTGCAATCCGGCTTCGGTGGTGTTCCCCGCCAGAAGATCGAGCGCCTGATTAACCGCGCCGAGCATGCGCTGACGGGCCAACTCGGCCGGCAGCTCGCCCGGTGCGGGGGCATCGTCGTCATCGTCGGGGTTCTCGCCGATGCGTTCGTACACGAGGCGCGCGGCGGCTCGGAACACCGAACGCGCTTCGTCGAACGGGATCGTCTCACCGGCGTCGACGCGTACCTGCAAAGCGGCCAGTGCGGCCAACACGGAGTCGCGCGTCTCGCTCTGGGGCAACGTGTTCAAGGCCGCGGTGGCTCGGGCGATGTTGGCCGTGATGTCGCCGCGCACGGTCTCACCGTCCCGACGGATCTTGTCGATGTCGAATCGGGGGCGACCGGAAGAGTCGTCGAGCCCGGGCAGCGAATCATCCGAATGATCGTCTGATTCGTCATCACCCTCTGAGTCGGAGTCGTCGTCCGACTCGTCGTCACCGTCGGGCGAACCACCCACGTCGATCGACGACGGGGGCGCGATCGACACACCCGGAGCGGCGGGTCGGTTGGCGCGAATCGCGGTCTCGATGGTCCGCAACAAGGCTTCGATGTCGCGGCCCTCGATGCGTTGACCACTCGACAACTTGCCGAGCAACGACTGCACCTGTCCGCGCAGATCGTTCTTGACGGCATCGGAGATCGACGCCTTGTTGATCTTGGCGAGCACCTCGTTCAACTTGGCTCGCACCTCGGCCACCCGAGATGGAGAGGCGCCCGGGATCGACGGGGACGGGATCGACGAGCCCGGTGTGGACGGAAGAGGAATCGACGGCGACGTGGACTCGGGACTGTCGTCGTCGAGTTCGCTGTCGTCGTCGTGATCGTCATCGCCCGAGGCGTGGGCCGTCGGGACACCGAGGGCCAGAGGCGTGATGAAGATCGCGAGTGAGGTGAGAGCAGTGCGGCGTTTCACGTTTGTTCCTTTTTCGGTGATGGGTCGTCGGGGCGGTCAGGGGGCAGTGGTGTCGAGCGAGTCGAGTTCGGCGAGGGCATCGTCGATCACCTGGAGATCGGCGTCGAGGCTGGTCAATTCGGCCTCCACGGCATCGACGGCGGGATCACCCGACGGAACGACCTGCTCGGTTTGGTCGTTCGAGTTCGTCGGCGGGTCCTTCGTCGTATCCGCCGACTGGCAGCCGACGAGCAGCGACGCGGCGACCACCAGAGCGAGGCCGGTACCGGTGATGGAGATGGGGCGATGCTTCTTCATGGATTCCTCTCGATGCCTTCCAGTCACGACCCGGGGCGCGCATCGGTTTGGCTCGACGGCGTTTGTGGTTGGTCTCGACGGAACCACCGCGGATGGGGCGGGCATCGGCTAGACCAATGCCGTGGGGGTGACGCTCGTGCTGGCCGGTGGTGGAGTCACCGGTATCGCCTGGGAAACCGGTGTCTTGCTGGGATTGCGCGACGCCGGGGTCGACCTGATCCCCCACCTCGACGCGGTGATCGGAACATCGGCGGGTTCGGTGGTCGGCAGCCAGATACTGGGCGGTCCCGACCTCGACGACCTCTACGCCCGTCAGATCGACGATCACCATCACGAGATCGACCCCGATCTCGACCTCGATCTGTTGACCCGGGTCTTCGGCCTCATGGTCGACGGTGGCACTCACGACGACGAACGACGTCGTCGGATCGGGGGTCTCGCCCTCGACGCCACGACCGTCGACGAGGCCACACGCCGGCGGGTCATCGAGCACCGCCTCGTCGGCATCGACTGGCCCACGACCGACCTGCGAATCACCGCCATCGACGCCCTCTCCGGCGAGTTCGTCGTCTGGACCAGAGCCGACGGGGTGTCACTGGTCGACGCGGTCGCGTCGAGCTGCGCGGTGCCCGGCGTGTGGCCCTGCGTCACCATCGCCGGTCGCCGTTACTACGACGGCGGACTTCGCAACGGTGCGAACGCGTTCCTGGCGGCGGGAGCACGCGTCGTCGTGGTGATCGCGCCCCGCGTCGCCGGACCGTCGCCGGCGATGGAGGCCGAGATCGACGCCCTGCGCGCCGGGGGCTCGACCGTGCACCTCATCGAGACCGACCGGGAGTCGAACGACGCCATGGGCATCAACTCGCTCGACCCGTCACGCCGGCCACCGGCGGCCCGCAACGGTCGGCGTCAGGGTCGCCTCGCCGCGGCGCGACTCGAGGGTCTCCACTGATAGCGCGGGGTCCCGCCACGCACGCTCGGACGAGCGCGGGTCGCCACAGCCCCGTCGTAGGGTGAGCGCATGGGATTCTTCGAGAACCGTCGCCGCAAGGCCGCCGAACGCGAGAAGGCGCGCGTCGAGGCCGCTCACACGGCGGCCGTCGAACGCTGGGAAACCGAGCGGGCGGCGATCGATCGCATGCTCGAAGTGGTTCGCGACTGCCGCGCCGGACGCACGCACGAGCAGTTCGACGACCCCTCCGATTACGGCTTCATGCTCAAAGACGGCGAGTTCGCCGTCGCGCACATGGCCGACGCGGCCTTCATCGAGTCGGTGCGCGCGCCCACCACCTACAGCGGTGGCTACGGAGGGGTGTCGTTCCCCATCTTCGGACGCGTCCGCCTCAACACCGGTCGCATGAAGGGTCGGGCCACGCGCGGTGAGGAATCGATCTCCATGACCGACCGCGGAAGCACTCTCATCACCAACCGGCGCGTCATGTTCGCCGGCGCGAAGCGCTCCAAGGAGTGGCGCTTCGACAAGATGCTCAACACCTCGCATCTGCCCGGTGGTATCACCATCTTCGCCATGAGCACCGGCAAGCCGAGCGGCATCGGTTACGGCGAAGGACCGGCTCCGGAGGTCCAGTTCCGCATCGAGCTGGCCGCGGCGATGGCCCTCGGTTCGCTCGAACGCTACGAGAGCGAACTCGTCGCCGAGCAGAAGCATCACGAATCGGAACGACCGAACACGGCCACCTCCTAGAATCGAGACGATGATGCGCCGAACCGCGAGCCTGATCGCCGCGCTCGGCACGCTCGTCGCCTGCAATGGCACCGACGGCACCGCGACACCCGACACCGCCTCGCCGTTCTCCACCACCATTCCGACCCCTACCGCCGACGGCGTCCTGCGCCTCGGGTTGCTCATCCCCCAATCGGGCGACGGAGCCGCGCTCGGTGAGCCGTTGATCGCGGTGGCCGAATCGGCTGTGGCCGCCATCAACGCCGCTGGCGGTGTGTCGGGACGCCCCCTCGAGTTGGTGATCGCCGACGAGGGTCCCGACATCACGGCCGCATTGTCGGCGGTCGATGCGCTGGTCAACGACGAAGGTGTGGATGCCGTCGTCGGACCATTGTCGTCGAACGTCGCTCTGGAGGTCGTCCCCCGCCTCGTCGAATACGGGGTCGGCGTCTGCTCTCCTGCGGCCACCGCGGTCGCCCTGTCCGAACTCCCCGATGACGACCTGTTCGTGCGCACCTCGGCCTCGGACGGTCTGGCTGGTCAGGCCGTGGCCCAATTGGTGGCCCAAACCGGCGTCAGTGCGACGGTCCTCGCCTATCCGGACGACCCGTTCGGCCGCGATCTGTCGGCCGCGATCGAGCGATCGCTCGCTCTTCAGGGGATCGCGGTGACCAACACGACTCCCTACGACCCCACCGACTCCGACTACGGCGCGCAAGTGGATTCGATTCCCGCGGGCGGGGTGATCACCCTCGTCGGTGACAGCGAGAGTGGCGGACGCTTCCTTCGCACGTTGCTGTCGTCGGGTGCGCCGAACACCATCGTGGTCAACGACGCCTTCGCCGACGTCGATCTGACCGACGCACCCGAGCTCTTCGCATCCGACGCACCGAACGTGATCGGAGTCGCCCTCGACTCGTTCGCGGGGTCCGTCGGCGTCGTCGACTACCTCGACCCCGCCACGTCGGCCCCACCGCTCGGTGCGGCCATGATCGACTGTGTCAACTTGTTGGCGGTGGCCAGTGAGTTCGCCGCGTCCGATGTCGCCGCCGAGTTCATGCCCCAGGTGATCGCTGCGAGCCGCGGCGGTTCGGCGTGCGTCGACTTCGCGACGTGTCTCGCGATCATCGAGTCCGGGTTGAACATCGACTACAACGGACCGACCGGCGTGTTGTCGCTCGACGCCAACGGTGATCCGTCGATCGCGAACTTCGTGACCTTCGGTTTCGACGCCGACGGACGAACGTCGTTCCGTGGTGCGCTCGGCGTGTTCAGCGCCCCTTGATTCGGACGCGTGTCGCCACCGACACCAACAAGAACCCCGCCAAAGTCACCAAGACTGCGCTGGTGATCGGTGCTTCGGAGCCGGTTTCTGGAAGGAGCCCGAACAGTTCCGGAAAATCGAGCCGGGCGATGTAGTGATTCTCGGTCACCGCGAAGACCCGTGACTCGATCGGGTTGAGCAGGTTGGTGACGTCCGGATCGGAGACGGCGAACGCGGTCCAACCCTCATTGATCACAGCGGCGATGTAGGTCGGCAACACGGACCACGTTGCGCCACCGTCGGTCGAGATTCGCGGGACCGAGTAGTACGACGAGGCGATCATCGTGTTGCCGTCGGGTGACATCGCACCGGTGGCGAATTGAATGTCGACGAACGACGAGTTGAGCCCGGGGTCACTCCAGGTGCCGCCACCATCGTGGGAAACGAAAGCACCACCGTCGACCAATCCGTCCTGACGGGTGGCGACCGCCAAGGCGGATTGGCCGTCGGTCGACAATTCCACGTTCGACCAATTGCGCGGGTTCGGATCGCTGACCGACCAAGTGGCTCCGGCCGAAGTCGACGAATAGATGGGACCGAACGACTCGGAAACCATGATCC
>JBJTFY010000305.1:0-3662 GCA_046093625.1 Actinomycetota bacterium | reverse complement strand
CTCGTCCCCCGGGACGAGGTGGTTCTCGTCCCCGCCTGGGAAACGCTGCCGGTCGAACGGGTCAGCCCCTCGGTCGAGACGATGGGACGTCGGCTCGAGGTGCTCTGGAGATTGCGCGACGAGTCGCGGGTGCCGCGCATCGTCGTGGCCAGCATGCGCGCGCTGTTGCAACAACTCGGACCCGACACCGCACGCACCGAACCGGTGATCGTCCACCCGGGCGACACGCTCGATCCCGACGAACTGTTGCGCACCCTGGTGGCCGGCGGATACCGGCGGGAGGAACTCGTCGAGCACCGGGGCGAGGTCGCCAAGCGGGGTGCGATCATCGACGTCTTCCCCTCGACCGCCGACGTGCCGGTGCGCATCGACTTGTGGGGAGACGTGGTGGACCGTCTCACCACCTTCTCGGTGCACGACCAACGCAGCGACGAGGCGATCGACGAGGCCGTGATCTTCCCGGCGCGCGAGTTGATCCTCGGCGACGAGGTGCGCGAACGGGCCCGGTCGCTCGTGGCCGCCGAGCCGTGGGGGCGCGAACACTGGGAACGCCTCGGCGAGGGCCACCTCTTCGACGGCATGGAGAGTTGGTTGCCGTGGCTCACCGGGAAACCGTTGCTCCTGAGCGACGTTCTGCCCCGCGGGTCGAAGATGTTGTTGCTCGAACCGCGTCGCATGCGCGACCGAGCGCACGATCTGCTGGCCGAAGAGGCCGACCTCGCACGAACTCTCGCGGTCACCTGGGCGAGTGATCCGAACCGCGACTTCCCTCGCCTCTACCAGGAGCCCGACCGTCTGCTGAGCGAGACCCGCGGCTCGTGGAACCTCATTCCAGTGGCCGACGGACCCGACGTGGCGATGGTCGAAGCCTCGGGATGGGGGGCGGTCACCGCGTCCGTCGACGGTCTCACCACGCGGGTCAAACAACTGCTGGCCGACGGTCACCGGGTGGTGGTCGCCGCCGAGACCGAGGCGTCCGCGCGTCGTCTCGCCGATGGTTTTGCCAGCGCCGGGTTGCAACTCGACCTGCACCTCGGCACGACGAGCCCCGATCTCTCGGGTCGTGGCGGCACGATCGTCGTCGCCGCGATGAGTCGTGGCGTCAGCATCCCGTCGGCGCGGTTCGCGATCATCTCCGAGGCCGACATCACCGGCCGACGCACCTCTCACCGACGTCCCCGTTCGCGCAACCGATCGGCGACGACGATCTTCGAGGATCTCAAGCCCGGCAACTACGTCGTGCACCACGTCCACGGGGTCGCCAAGTACGAGGGCATGACCAAGATGACCGTGGCGGGGGTCGAGCGCGACTATCTCGTTCTCGCCTACAAGGGCACCGACAGGCTCTACCTGCCCTCTGATCAGATCGACGCAGTGCGCCATTACGTCGGTGGTGAGGCTCCCACGCTCCACAAACTGGGTGGCGGCGATTTCGCCCGAGCGAAGTCGAAGGTGCGTAGTGCGGTGCGCGCCATCGCCCAGGAGTTGGTGGTTCTCTACCAGCGGCGCGTCAACGCGCGGGGATACGCCTTCGGGGCGGACACCCCGTGGCAATACGAGATGGAGCAGTCGTTCCCGTTCGTCGAGACGCCGGACCAGAAGAAGGCCATCGAGGACACCAAGGCCGACATGGAGCGACCTTTCCCGATGGACCGTCTCGTGTGCGGTGACGTCGGTTTCGGCAAGACCGAGGTGGCCGTGCGCGCCGCGTTCAAGGCGATCCAGGATGGCAAGCAGGTCGCGTTGCTCGTGCCGACCACGCTCCTGGCCTCGCAACACGGCAACACGTTCGCCGACCGGTTCGCCGGCTACCCGATTCGCGTCGAGACCTTGTCGCGGTTCCTCACGAACGCCGAGGCCGCCAAGGTGGTCGCCGGGCTCGCCTCGGGCGAGATCGACTGCGTCATCGGCACCCATCGCCTGCTGTCGAAGGGCATCACGTTCAAGAACCTCGGACTGTTGATCATCGACGAGGAACAGCGTTTCGGTGTGCAGCACAAGGAGGCCATGAAGCACCTGAAGACCGACGTCGACGTGCTCACGCTCACGGCCACCCCGATTCCGCGCACCCTCGAGATGAGCCTCGTGGGCAACCGCGACCTCAGCCTGCTGCAGACACCACCGGCCGATCGCCAGCCGATCCTCACGTTCGTCGGACAGTACGACGAGCGCGTCGCGGTGGAGGCGATCCGCCGCGAACTCCTGCGCGAGGGTCAGGTGTTCTGGGTGCACAACCGCGTGCAGTCGATCGAGGAGTGCGCCACTCGACTGCGCGAGTTGGTACCCGAAGCGCGCATCGCGATCGCGCACGGGCAGAGGGACGAGGGCGCCCTCGAGCAGGTGGTGATGGACTTCTGGGAAGGGTCGTTCGACGTCCTGGTGTGCACGACCATCATCGAGAGCGGTATCGACATGCCGACGGTGAACACGCTCGTCGTCGAGCGGGCCGACCTCCTCGGGCTGGGCCAGATGCACCAATTGCGCGGTCGCGTCGGCCGCAGCGGTCAACGCGCCTACGCCTACCTGTTCCACCCGCGCGACAAAGCACTCTCCGAGGAGGCGTACGAACGTCTCCGGACCATCGGCGAGTCGACCGAGTTGGGCAGCGGATTCAAGATCGCCATGCGCGACCTCGAGATCCGGGGGGCCGGCAACCTCCTCGGCGAGGCCCAGAGTGGACACATCGCCGCGGTCGGCTACGACCTCTACTGCCAGATGGTCACCGAGGCCGTCGGCGAGATGAAGGGCGAGCCGGTGCGCGAGCCGTCCGAGATTCGCCTCGACGTACCGACCACCGCCAACCTTCCCAAGGACTACATCACCAAGGAGGAACTGCGGCTCGAGGCGTACCGACGCCTGGCGCAGGTGACGACCCCGGCCGAGGTCGACGACATCCGCGACGAATGGATCGATCGCTACGGACCATTGCCCGCGCCGGCCGCGGCGTTGCTCGACGTGGCGTTGTTGCGCGCCGAGTGTCATCGCCTCGGGTTGAACGAACTGTCGATTTCGACCAGTCAGGCGCGCCTCGGGCCGATCGACCTCAAGGCGAGCGAATCGATCCGCTTGCGCCGTCTCGCCAAGGATGCGATCCACAAGGAGGCCGCCCGCCAGTTGGTGCTTTCGATCCCCCGCGATCGGCGTCCGGCCGAGTTCTTGGTCGGTTTCCTGCGCGAATTGGTCGAGCCGCCGACCGGATGGACCGACCCTCGACCGGTGACGACAACTAGTTTGTGATCGTGGTCCGTCTTCGTTTCTCCGTCCCCGTCCTCGCCGGCGTTCTCGCCCTGTCGTCGTGCGCGACATTCTCGAACGACTCCGCCCGCGTGGGTGACCGTGCGTTGTCCGATTCCGAACTCGACGCCCTCATCGTCGGCTACGCATCGTCCGGCGGCGAGACCGACGTGACCGGTCCGCAGGACGCGGCGCTGGCGCGCAACCTGCTCACCACCTGGATCACCACCGAAGTCACCCTCGATCTCGTGGCCCGAGAAGGTGGTTCGGTGAACGACTCCGACCTCGCCGCCGCGACCGAGAAGCTCGACGCGGCGTCCGGTTTCGCCGACGCCGCCGAGAGCGTGCGCGCGTTGTTCATCCGCAACGAGGCCGCACGGACGGTTCTCGGGTCCCTGATGGCGCCGCCCGACGACGAACTCCGATCC
>JBJTFY010000304.1:0-2479 GCA_046093625.1 Actinomycetota bacterium | reverse complement strand
AAGTTGGACCACGTAGACACCTCTTTGAAACGTTCGCTGACGCCATCAACAAACTCACGCTTGTTGACGCTGGCACGTCGACGGTGATCAGCGAGGTCAAACTCTCGAAGACCAGACCGGTTGTGGTGAACAACCAGCCATACGTCATCTCGAAGAAGACAGTCTTCAATCGCATCATCGGGGACTCCAACCTTGAACTTCGATTCGCTCAGTTTCTGGACTCGGCAAAGGATGTCCAGGCATTTGCGAAGAACACGAGAAGCGTCCATTTCTACATGGAGTACATCACGGCCACGGGAGAGATCTCTCACTCCTACCCGGACTTCATCGTCAGAGACGCCGGTGGGCAGATTTACATCATCGAGACGAAGGGTCTTCAGGATCTCGATGTCGTACCCAAGTGGAACCGCCTTGTGCAGTGGTGTGAGGACGCGACCTCGTGTAGTGAGAACGGGCAGTCCTACGTTCCCTTGTTCATCAGCGAAGAGGACTTCAATGAGATGGAGACAAAGGTCAAGACGATGGCTCGAGTTGCGGAACTCTCCAAGGGTCGAAAGCCGACTGGCGCGTAGGACAAGCAGCAACAAAAGCTGCGCTGGCAGAGCTCACAAGGCTTTCGTCCCGGGCCTCGCCCCAGTTAGACACCTGGCGATGTTCGATTAGAAATAGCCATCGCTCAACCCAGAATCCCGCCCCCACGCTGGCCCTGTGACTTAGGTGCATACCCCACCAAGTGAAAGAGGACCGGCCGATGGCCGGTCCTCTTTGTTTCCCGCGAGAGTCAGCCCAAGAACGGTCGTAGTTCCACCCGCCGCGCGCACGCGCCCGAACCGGCAATTGCCAGTCGTCGGGCTTCGTCGATGTCCGCAACGTCGATGATCCAGAACCCGCTGTAGAAGTCGGGCCCGCCGAACAACGATCCGGGCGCGACGTGCTCCGATTCACCGCGTCCGTCGACGAGAAGCGCTGATGATGGTCCGGATATTCCGGCGGCCATCACCCAGTTCCCGTTGTCGCGCAACGAGTCGTTGAACGCGTCGATCCGCGCCATCTCTGCATCGTTTCCGGAATTCGACGCTCGATCGATGACGAAGAGAATGAAGCGCATGGGCGAATCTCAGCCCGTGCAGTCGACGCAGTAGTTGTCGTCGACCTGTGTCCCCGCGAGGAAATCGTTCAACCAGTCGAGGAACCGGATGCCATTCATCTCTTCCGTGTAAAAGTCGGCACGTCCGAGGATGGTGTGGGCATCGCCGGGTGACACCCAAGCCGAAACCTGTCCGCCCGCGGCTTTGATGCTGTCCTCGCCCGCACGCATCACGTCGACGAGTCCGTCCGGTGACAAACCAGCCATGCGGGCGTAACCCGAGAGAACTTGGTCGTAGGCGAAGTCGTGACGCATGAATCGGATCGAGGGGTTGTGCTCGGCAACCTTCGTGAAGCTGAAGGCCGGAGTGATCATGGCCGCGGTCGATGTCTCGGCGAACTCGGGCCAATCAGGTAGCGAATCGACGGTGCCCCAGTTCGCCGTGACGGCGGCGATTGCACTCGGAACTGCACCGCCGCTGTCGGCGATCACCGACACTCGCGCATTCGGAAGTTCATCAGCGGCCAAGCCGGCGAAGATCGGAGTCGGGAAGTCACCGGCGCTCGAGCCGGCAACGACGAGTTGTTCCGCGTTGGGAAAGCGTTCCAAGAGCGTTGATAGCGCGGCTGAAGCATTCACGAAACCTTTGTGTTGGATCACCACACCATCGCCATAGTCCTTGGTGACGTTGCCCGAATGAACGTCACCCGTGCAATAAGGGACGTACACCACGCTGTAATCGGCGAAGGGATTCTCGACGTTGTCGAAAACGAAGATTCCGTTCGCATCCTCGCTGGGAGGCGGGGAGATGACCTGCTTGTACGAATCACTACCTGGTGCGCACATTTGGCCGGTGAAACACGCTCCACCACCTTCGAGGTAGAACATCACCTTCGTGGGGGAGGCCTCGCGCACGTAGTACGAATACGGACTTCCGTCGGCACACATGCAATCGGAAGGTGCCATGACCGTTTCCCATGATGGCGCGGACACGGGTGTTTCGGTCGAGGGTGCCTCGGTCACCACGACGTCGGTCGTCGGCGCCTCGGTGGCGGGTGAAGCGGCTGATTCCGTTGCATCGCCATCACTTCCTCCGCCGCAACTCACGGCGATCGCAATCACCGAAATACCCAGCAACACCCGCGTGAGCTTCCGCACCATCAGTGACCTCCAAGCATCGACTCGATGTTCTTCACAGTAATCGGGCGGGGCAGAATGGGAGGGTGAGCAACTTCCGGCCCCGTCCCGATCGTCTGTTGCCCGATCTCACCGTGAAACAGCAAATGGTGTTGCTTGCCCGCACCTTGTGGCGCGAGGGCTACAACGACCACCTGGCGGGGCACATCACTGTCAATCTTCACGACGGCACGTTGCTGTGCAATCCGTGGATGT
>JBJTFY010000303.1:0-14783 GCA_046093625.1 Actinomycetota bacterium | reverse complement strand
CACGTTCTTGGCGTCGCGGAATTTGAGCGCGGTCGTCGGTGTGCTGCACGCTCTGGCCACGGTTCGATTCAACGTGGATCACGTGGTGTCGGGCATCGCCATCAACATCCTCGCCGGTGGCGTCACCGAGTACCTGTCGATTATTGCCTTCAAGGGCAACGGGGGCGGCGAGAGTCAGTCGCCCAACGGCAAAGGCGGCTACGGCACCTTCGACCTGCCGTTCCTGAGCGGCGGGCACATCGGTGGCTGGAAGAGCCCCGATTTGCTGGGGTGGTTGGAGAAGAAACACGACATCCCGCTGATCCCCGACCTCGCCGCGTTCGGACGCGGCGTGTCGAGCGACGTGTACATCCCCACCCTGCTCGCGCTCGCCATCGTGCCCCTCACGGCGTGGCTCCTGTGGCGCACCCGTTGGGGTTTGCGCCTGCGCTCGAGCGGCGAATCCCCGCGGGCCGGCGAGAGTCTCGGAGTGCCCGTCGTCCGCCTGCGCTACCAGGCGATGGCCATCAGCGGGGCTCTGGCCGCCTTCGGCGGCGCGTACCTCTCGTGCGTCCTCACCAGCACCTACCGCCAGGGGCAGACCGGCGGTCGCGGATTCATCGGCTTGGCCACCACCATCTTCGGCAACTGGAATCCGGTCGGAGTTCTCCGCGGGGCGATCCTCTTCGGTTTTCCGACCGCGCTCAAATTCCGCGACGCCAAGAACGTGCCCGCTCTGCTGTTGGTCACCGCGATCGTGTTGACACTGGTGACCGTGTGGTTGTTCACCCGTGGCAAGTCACTGGCCGCGATCGGCACCACGTTCGGTGCGGCCCTCGCCTTGTTCACGTGGATCGTCGTCGACGAGGTTCCCTCGGAGTTCGTCGCCGCCACCCCCTACATCGTGACCATCATCGTGCTGGCCGGCGCCCGCCAACAGTTGCGTCCCCCGGCCCACGCCGGGCAGTCGTACCGACCCGGCGAAAACCACTGACGTTCGGCGAACGACTAGAAATCGCCCAACTCGGCCACGGCCGACACTTCGATTCCGCCGCGCGGGCGTTGGGTGAGGGTCACCCGCACTCCGACGGGCGACGCGGTGACCATGATCTCGCGGGCGATCTCGGCCGCCAGGGCTTCGGCGAACACCTCGCGGTCACGGAACCCCCACAGATAGAGCTTCAGGCTCTTGGACTCCACGCACCACTGCCCCGGTCGATACTCGATCACGACCCGCGAGAGATCCGGCTGACGCGTGACCGGGCACATCGAGGCCAACTCGTCGGTCGAGAACGTCACGACGCTCACGTCGGCGGGTGCCGGGAACACCTCGACATGGTCGATCGGCCCGCGCACCGTCGCCCCGAGCACCGTGAGCCGGGTGGTGATGTCGGTCGCGTCGTTCATGGCGCAAGAGCGTAGGGGGCTTTGGTCCCGACCACACCGGCGCGGTCGAGGCCGGTCCTAGAATCCCCACATGGCAATGGTCCTCACCGACGAGCAGATCGCCGACTACCACCGCGACGGGTTCCTGGTCCTGCCGGGCTTCACCTCCGCCGAATCGTGTCGGGCCTTGAAGGCCCGCGCCGAGGAGATGCTGCGGGCCTTCGACCCCGAGGCGCACCGGAGCGTTTTCACCACCAACGAGCAGTCGCGCCACGCCGATCGTGAGTTCATCGAGTCGGCCAACGGCATCCACTGTTTCTTCGAAGAGGAAGCCTTCGACGAGACCGGTCGCCTCCGGCAGGCCAAGGAGTTGAGCGTCAACAAGATCGGTCACGCCATGCACGATCTCGACGACGTGTTCGCCGATTTCACCTACACCGCCGCCCTGGCCGGGGTCGCCGCCGACGTCGGCATGAGTGACGCACTCGCGTTGCAGAGCATGTACATCTGCAAACAGCCGCGTATCGGAGGCGAGGTGGGGTGTCACCAGGACGCCACCTTCCTCTACACCGATCCCGTGACGGTCACCGGTTTCTGGTACGCGATCGAGGACGCCACCCTCGAGAACGGTTGTCTGTGGGCGCTGCCGGGCGGGCATCGCACCTCCTTGCGCAAGCGTTTCGTGCGGAACTCCACCGACGACGGCGCGACCTTCGAAGTGCTCGACGACTCACCACTGCCCGAGGTGCCGGGCGACCTCGTGCCACTCGAGGTGGAGGCCGGAACGATGGTCGTGCTGCACGGGTTGCTACCGCATTGGAGCGACGTCAATCGCAGCGACAAGAGTCGACACGCCTACTCGGTGCACTGCATCTCGGCCGGTGCCGACTACCCCGACTGGAACTGGCTCCAGCGGTCGGACGACCTTCCTTTGCGCCGACTTTCGGAGATGGCGGCAAACCGATGAGCGACGTGTTGCTGCGCGCCCCGAAGGTCCTCCTGCACGATCATCTCGACGGCGGTCTGCGTCCGCGCACCGTGATCGAACTGGCCTCCGAGTACGGCTACACCGGTCTGCCGACCACCGACGTGGCCGACCTCTCGAAATGGTTCCACCGGGGCGCCAAGCGCAACGACCTCGTCCTCTACCTCGAGACGTTCGCCCACACGGTCGGGGTCATGCAGGACAAGGACGCCATCGAACGCGTCTCGTACGAGTGCGCGAGCGACCTGGCCGCCGACGGCGTGGTGTACGCCGAGGTGCGCATGGCGCCCGAACTCTGCACCGAGAAGGGTCTCACCCTCGACGAGGTGATGGAGAGCATCATGACGGGCTTCGCCAAGGGTTCGTCGGGAACCGATCTCACCATCCGCGCCATCTGTTCGGCCATGCGAACCGCGCGGCGCAGCCTCGAGATCGCCGATCTCGCCGTGCGTTGGCGTGATCGTGGTGTCGTCGGCTTCGACATCGCGGGCGCCGAGGCCGGGCACCCGCCCACGCGTCACCTCGAGGCCTTCAACCACGTTCAACGGGAGAACTTCCACTCCACCATCCACGCCGGCGAGGCCTTCGGTCTGCCGAGCATCTGGGAGGCGGTGCAGTTGTGCGGCGCCGAACGCCTCGGTCACGGAGTGCGCATCATCGACGACATCTCCGGACCCGAGGGTGCCGAAGAGTTGGGTCGACTCGCCGCCTTCGTGCGCGACCGCCGCATCCCGCTCGAACTCTGCCCCACAAGCAACGTCAACACCGGGGTCTGCGGTTCGATCGCCGAGCACCCGATCGGCCTCTTGCGTCGACTTCGCTTCCGCGTCACGGTCAACACCGACAACCGCCTGATGAGCGACACCAGCATGACCAAGGAGTTCCGTCAGTTGGCCGAGGCTTTCGGGTGGGGCCTAGACGACTTCGAATGGATGACCCTGAACGCCATGAAGAGCGCTTTCGCCCCCTTCCCCGAGCGACTTCGCATCATCAACGGCATGATCAAGCCCCGTTACGCGTTGTTGCGGGCGGAGCTCGCCATGGGGACCCAGACCCGCTGATCGGCAAGAATGGGACCATGTCCGTCGAAGTACACGTCGTCGCCCACCCGCTGATCGCCGATTCGCTCACCCGGATCCGTGACGTCTCCACACCGAACGCCCTCTTTCGTCAGGAACTCGAGCGGGTCGGCATGCTCCTGCTGGCCGAGGCCACACGCGACCTACCGACCCACGAAGTGTCCGTGCAGACACCCCTCACCACGACGACCGGTCGTGCGCTGTCGAGTCAACCCGTGGTCGTGCCGGTGTTGCGCGCCGGACTCGGTTTCGTGCACGCCGCCCAGGAACTGATGCCCAACGCCGACGTTGGGTTCGTCGGCATCAGTCGTGACGAGAAGACCTTCGCTCCCAAGCCCTACGTGAACAAACTTCCCGAGACCCTCGCCGGGCGCACGTGCATCGTGCTCGACCCCATGCTCGCCACCGGGGGTTCGCTCGCTCACGCCTGCGAGTTGCTCATGGAGCGCACGCCCACCGGACCCATCACCGTCATCTGCGTTTTGGCGGCGCCCGAAGGCATCGAGTTTCTCCGCGGAACCGGACTCGACCTGCGCATCTACACCGCGGCGATCGACGAGCGGCTCAACGAGAACGCGTTCATCGTGCCCGGCCTCGGCGATGCCGGGGACCGCCAATTCGGCGCGCCCCATTGACGCCCCCGAGGCTCACCGGATGGTGATGAGGAAGTCGCCGGTCGTCGACCAGACGAACGCGCCGACGGCGACCGACAGCGAATACGTTCCCGGTGCCAGGTCCGACGGAACCGTGACGGGCACCGTCAGCGGCTCGTAGAAGGTTCGCTGCAATACCCGGTACGGGTCGGTGCCCGACGTGACCGGCGCCGGGCAACCCTCGACCATCGCCCCCACCAACGTCAACTGCTGGCTCGAGGCGGCCAACGGGGTCGCCAATCCGTCGGCGTCCGTCAATTGGATGACGAAGTATGCGGTGGCCCCAGGCTGCGGGGGAACGTCACGGTAAAGACCGAGATTCGACTGACAGGATCGGAAGGGCTCGGTCTGGTCGCCTCCGGGGCCGAGCGCCCCGAACGTGTTGATCGCCGACTGGTCGAACGCCAGCGACACGTCGAACGACTCACCGGCCGACGCCGATTCGGTGGCGAGGGACACGTCGAGTCGCGCCACTCCGTCCGTCGAGACGTAATCCGAGCCCGGTTCGCGACCGGGCGCAAGGGCGATCGTCGGGGTGGTCGACGGATCCGAGGCGGTCGACGATGGCATCGTGGTCACCGGCACCGTGGCGACCGGTTGCGATTCGCGCGACGTCGCCCCCGCACGTACGACGAACACGGCGACGAGCACGACCGCGACCACCGCCAGCATCACTCTTCGTGCGGTTCGCGGACCCCGATGCAGCGCGACCCGCAGGTCGTCGGGACGCACGGGGAAGGCGTTGGGCAGCGGCTCGGGACGCGCTCGACGCGGCACCGGACGATCGGCCAGTAGCAGCCCGTCGCCCCGTCTCACCGAGAACCAGATACCCCAGAGAGCGAACCACCATGCGAAACGCACGCGAACGTCGATACCCCCGACCTCGGTTCGGGCCACGGCGAAGCGCGACGTCGTCACGATCGAGCTCACCGAGGCGGTCGGCACGAGCAGATTCCTCGATTCCAGTTCGACCAGCGTCTCACTGTCGACGTCGACGATTGTCGAAATGCGATCCTCGATCGGTTCCATGCGGAGATAACGACGCAACACCTCCACGCGTGACCCGGGATCGCCGTCGACATCGAAGGCGAAACCGACCACGTGGCCGTCGACGCCGAGTAGGAGGCGCACCCCGTCGTCGTCGACGACGTCGACGACCGTCGCCGACACCGGGAACGCCTCCCAACGGTCGGCTACGGCGGAATACACCACGCGCATCTCAGTCACGGCGCACCTCCATGTCGTCGACGATGCGAGCAAGAAGGTCGCGCACGCAGGACTTGCAGCGCGATCGACGCTTGCGAAGCCGCGTCGCTTCACCCGGCTCACCGAAGGAGTCGACGGCTCGATCGACGAGTTGCTCGAAACGTTCGAGACCATCGGGGCCGAATCCCTTCGACTTGGTCTCGAGGGCGAAGGTCTGCACGACGGTGATCGCGATCGAACGGATCGTGTCGAGTGAGCACCCGCCGCAATTCCGGTCCCGGGGCTCGGCGACGGGAATCCGTCGCAACAGTTCCTCGAAGAACGACATCGCCAGCGCGTCGCGTTCGGGATCGTCTCGGCCACCGGTAGCCATTGGCTCGACCCGGTCGAGGGCCACCACCTCGACGCGCCCCATCGACCGCAATCGGTCGAGTCCGATGTTCGAGACGACCCGGCTTCCGTATCGGGCGGCCTCGACGGGTCCGTTCAGGTCGTCGAGAGCCGTGGTGCGCGCCGCAAAACTGGCGGTGACCCGCAGCCAGGCTTGTTGCACGAGATCCGATCCGTCGCAGTCGAGCCGGAGTCGGCCGGCCACGGCGTTCGAAACCCGCTGGGCCTCCGGGGACTCGAGCCACTCCCGCACCATGGCGGCTTGCCGCTGGATCCTTTCGGCCTCGTCCACGAGCCGGACTTTACTTCAGGTCACAGCGTCCTCGTCCGAACGTTGACGACACATGAACTCGACTTCATCGCACCCGTCGTCTCGCCTCGCGCGCCTGTTCGCGATCCTCGTGATCACTCTCGGGATCGGCACACTGTCCACCGCTCCGGTGCGCGCGTGGGTTCCCGTGGAACCCACGCAGGGGCAACCCCAGACCACCATCGGTCCCTGCGCGAGTTCGACGCAACTCGACTGCATCGAATCGATCGGTGCCTTTCTCAACGGCGCGTGGGTCGATGGCGTCCTCACCGGCCGTACTGCGCCGAACGGGAGTGGCGGAGTGTGCTGTCACGAGTGGCAGATCCCCGGGCTGGTCAACGAGGACGGCTTCGACAAGGTGGAAACGCAGGCGACGCTCGACTTTCCCGGCACATCTGGGACTTTGCCCCGATTCCAATTCGAGATACATGCCAGCACTCGCGACAACTTTCGCGTCCCCTACGAAAGTGGCAGCACCGCGTGCACCACGAACAAGATCAGTGGAGTTTGTGTCCGATATGGGAACACCCAACGTGACGTCAAGTTTCGAGCCGTGATCCGAACCAGTTGGTTGCAACCTTCGGTGGTCACGCCAAAAGCGGGCGAAACGATCGTCACCACCGAGCGACTCGCAGTCGACGGTGCGTCGAAGATCACGGTGGAAGGAGTTCCCTACGACATCCTCGGGGTCGACACCGCCACGCTGGCCAACGTCAACGATCCCAACGCGCGCGGCGCGTGGAAGGTGAACCGATTCGCTTTCGTCATCCTCGACACCCGGTACCTCGGTCCAGCGCCGCAGTGTGCCGACAAACCGACCCTGGTCGTGGCCGACAACTCGTGGCGACCCAGCATCCCGGCGTTCAACGCCACCACCGGCGTGCTGAGCCTGCGTATCGACAATCCGCACTACGACACCGACGGCACCACCGTCTGGACGGGCAAGTACCAGGCCCGCATCCCCCTGGAGACCGCCCAGTGCATGTGGGGTCCCACGGTCGACGAGAACACCACCTTCACCTTCGACATATCGGATCCGGAGGACCCGAACAACGAGGCGACTGCGTCGGTTTCCGTTCAAGATGGCAATGTGGTCATCACCGCAACGAACTTCCACTACTCCGGTCCGACGTTGTCGGTGCGCGCGGTCACGTCGGCCCCGAATCTCCCGGCCACGGGAAGTGGACCACTACCTCTGATCATCGCTGCCGGCCTGCTGGCCCTCGGTACGGTCACGCTGTCGCTGCGTCGACGCGTCTCCTGACGACGATCACATCGGGGGGCCACCCCAAGCGGGTACCCCACTAGGAGCGTCACCGAACAACGCGCCCTTGGCCCCGGCCAGATCGGCGACGGTCCACGGCTGGCCACCGGCTGTGATCGACGAGGCGATCTCGGCCGGACGCATGCGGTGCACCTGGTCGCCCAGGACGATGAAGGTCTGGGCGCTGATGTCGGAGGCGTGGTCGCTGGCGAGGAACGCGACCATCGGACTGATGTTGGCGGGGTCGTACTTGTCGAATCCCGTTTCGGGTTTGGCGAACTTCGGGTTCACCTCGGTCATCGGAGTGCGCGCGCGAGGGGCGATGCAGTTGACGGTCACGTTGTAGCGGCCGAGCTCGCGAGCCAGGATCGTCGTCATCGTGATGATGCCACCCTTGGCCGATCCGTAGGTGCCCTGTCCGGGGCCGCCGAACAGACCGCTCTCACTCGTGGTGTTGATGATCCGGCGCCCGGGCAACCCCCCTTCGGTGCCTTCGAGTTCTTTCGCCCTGTTCCGCCAATGCACCGCGGCGAAGTGCGCGGGAGCGAAGTGCCCCTTCAGGTGCACGCTCACCACGCTGTCGAATTGCCCCTCTTCCATCGAGAAACTCATGGCGTCACGGATGAATCCGGCGTTGTTGACCAGAATGTGCAGGTCGCCGAACTCACGAACCGCCGTGGCGACGAGTTGCTCGGCGAAGTCCCAGTCGGAGACGCTGCCCCGACACGACACGGCCCGACTACCCGCGGACACGATCGCCGCGGCCACCTCGTCGGCCGACGGCGACAGATCGTTGACGACCACTGCCGCGCCCTCGCGGGCGAGCAACTCGGCGTGACAACGACCGACGCCCTGACCCGCCCCCGTCACGATCGCGACCTTGCCCGTCAATGCACCCATGTCCACGACTCCGATTTCCACGTTTCTGATACGGTGTCAAAAACTAGTCGGCGCCGGACGCGCGACGTGAAACACGGCGGGTGTGCCGTCCCGGGGAGAGGTGAGCAGTGGCAGGCCAGAGTCGTCCCGTCGCCCTCGTGACCGGAGCGAGTCGTGGCATCGGTCGCGCCGTGGCCGTCGCACTGGGCGGGGCCGGCTACGACCTCGTGATCACCGGTCGCAGCACCGCGGACTCTCCGGCCGTCAATCCCACCACCGGCCACCCGCTTCCCGGAACCTTGCGGGCCACCGCCGACGACATCGAAGCCCTCGGCGCCCGGGCCCACTGCGTGTACGCCGACATCCTCGATCTCGACGACGTGGTCCCCTCGTTCGATCGCTGTCTCACCGCCGCGGGTCGCATCGACGTGCTCGTGAACAACGCGATCTACGTCGGCCCCGGCAACGACGTCCCGTTCATCGAGAGCGACACCGTCGACATCGTGCGGCGGGTGCACGGCAACCTCGTGGCACCACTGCTCTTCACCCATGCGTTCCTGCGACACGCCGCGACGGCAGGCGGTGAGCGGGCCATCGTCGACATCACGAGCGACGCGGGCCAACGCACTCCCGAATCTCCCGCCGGTCGCGGTGGCTGGTCTCTCGTCTACGCCGCGAGCAAGGCCGGATTCCATCGCATCGCCGACATGGTCGCCCTCGAGTGCCCGTCGGTGCGGGCCATCAACGTGAACCCCGGTCTGGTGGCGACCGAGCGCGTCCTCGACTCCGGCGCCGGCCTCGAGTGGGTCGCCCGCCACGGGGTGCCACCGTCGGTCATCGGCATCGCGGTGGTCGAGTTGCTGGATGATCGGTCGATCGCGAGCGGCAGTTACGTGCACGCCCAGCCCTACTTGCGTGAGCGTCTGGGGGACGAGAAGTATGGGGAACTGGCCACCAACGGAAGAGGGAGCTGAATCGATGTCGATCGACACCTACCGGATCGGTCCGACCAATTCGGACTTCTTGTTGCCCGACCCGGAGATGTCCCCCGTCCACTACACGTTGATATCGGTCGACGATCACCTCGTCGAGCCTCCGCACATGTTCGACGGGCGACTCCCGGCGGCCCTGCAGGACGAGGCACCCCGTCTGATCGTGAACGACAAGGGCCATCAGGTCTGGACCTTCGACGGGCAGATCTTCAGTCAGGTCGGCATGAACGCGGTCGCGGGTCGACGCCCCGAGTTGCGCTCGCTCGAACCCGCCCGCTTCGAGGACATGCGCCCCGGTTGCTGGGACATCCACGAACGCATCAAGGACATGGACCTCATCGGTTGCTGGGCCTCGCTGAACTTCCCGTCGCAGGTCACCGGATTCGCCGGTCGGGTGTTCAGCGCGTGCAGCAAACCGGAGGTCGGCCTGGCGACCATGAGGGCTTGGAACGACTGGCTCTACGAGGAATGGTGGCAGCCGTATCCCGAACGCATCATCCCCTGCGGCATCACCTGGTTGGCACCGGGGCCCGACGGCACGGCGCGACTCGGTGCCGACGAGATACGCCGCAACGCCGACCGCGGCTTCACGTCGGTCACCCTGCCCGAGCGTCCGCACCAGATCGGTTGTCCGAGTCTGTTCAGCGGCTGGTGGGACCCGATCATCGAAGCCTGCATCGAGACCGACACGGTGATTTCGCTCCACGTCGGTTCGTCCGGCATGTACGCGATGCCGAGCGACGCCCCCGCCCTGCAGTTGGGAGCGACCTTGTTCGGTCAGCTCTCTCTCACCGCGTGCGCCGAGTGGTTGTGGAGCGGCTATCCCTACAAGTACCCGGAACTCAAGATCGCCATGAGCGAAGGCGGCATCGGATGGGTGCCGATGCTGCTCGACCGACTCGAGAACGTCGTTGATCGCAGCGGGTACGGCGCCGGCTGGGACCTGCGTCCCGCCGAGGTGCTGCGCCGCAACTTCTGGTTCTGCACGATCGACGATCCCTCCACGATCGACCTGCACGACGTCATCGGTGACGACCACATCATGGTCGAGGTCGACTACCCCCACGGCGACAGCACGTGGCCCCACACCCAGTCGGTGTTGCGCGACGCCTGGGGTCACTTGTCGCCGGCCCTGTTGCGCAAGCTCTGCTGCGAGAACGCGGCCCACCTCTACCGGCACCCGTTGCCGGCCCGCATCGTGCCGTGAGCACCGTCGCCGACCTGTTGTTGGCGCGTCTCGGCGACGACCACCCCGGCTACGTCTTCGAGGATCGCACCACCTCGTGGGACGAGGTGGTGCGCGAGTCGGTGCGCCGGGCCACGTTCCTGCGGTCCCGACTCGACCCGTCGCGAAAGCCGCACGTCGGCGTGCTCCTCGAGAACACCCCCGAGTACCTCTTCTGGATCGGTGCGGCCGCGCTGACGGGCGCGTGCATCGTGGGCATCAACCCCACCCGGCGGGGATCGGAGTTGGCACGCGACGTGCACCACACCGATTGCCAGATGATCGTCACCGACTCCGACGGTCGGGCCACCTTCGCCGGCCTCGACTGCGGGGTACCACCGGAGGCCTACGTCGACGTCGACGCGTTGCGTCCCGGGCTCCCCGCGTTCGACCCCGACCTTCTGGCCGACAGTTCTCCCGACGGATCGTCACCGCTCTTCTTGCTCTTCACCTCGGGGTCGACGAGCGCACCCAAGGCCGTCGTGTGCACCAACGAACGCATGGCCGTCACCGCGGTTCGCGCCGGCCAGATCTACGGCGTCGATCGTGACGAGGTGTGTTACAGCCCCATGCCCTTGTTCCACGGCAACGCGCTCATGGCGTGCTGGGGACCGGCACTCGCCGTCGGGGCCACCCTCGTGTTGCGGCGCAAGTTCTCCGCGAGCGGTTTTCTCGAGGACGTGCGCAAGTACGGCTGCACCTACTTCACCTACGTCGGGCGCACCATCGCCTACATCCTCGGACAACCACCGTCGCCCCACGACCGCGACAACCGACTGCGACTCGGTTTCGGGACCGAAGCCAGCGCCCTCGATCGCGAACGATTCCTCGCCCGGTTCGGGTGCGAACTGGTCGAAGGGTACGGATCGAGCGAGAGTGTGGTCGCGATCATCCGCACCCCGGACACTCCCCCCAACGCTCTCGGACGCGAACGTGCCGACATGGCCGGCAAGGTGGCGATCATCGACCCGTCGACCGACGCCGAGTGTCCGCGGGTGGTCTTCGACGAGCACGGTGGCATCACCAACCCCGACTGCATCGGCGAGATCGTGAACACCTCGGGGGGAAGCACGTTCGAGGGGTACTACAACAATCCCGAGGCCTCGAGCGAACGCGTGCGCAACGGTTGGTACTGGACCGGCGATCTCGGCTACCGCGACGAGGCCGGCTTCTTCTACTTCGCCGGACGCAGCGCCGACTGGTTGCGGGTCGACAGCGAGAACTTCGCCGGTGCGCCGGTCGAGAACATCCTCAGCCGATTCCCCGGGGTCGTCATGGCCGCGGTGTATCCCGTGCCCGATCCCGTGACCGGCGACATGGTGATGGCGGCCGTCGAGATGAACGCCGCGACGCCGTTCGACGCCGGGGCCTTCGACGAGTTCCTGTCCGGTCAGCGCGATCTCGGCACCAAATGGAGTCCTCGACTGGTGCGGGTGACCGCGGCCATGCCACTGACGGCGAACAACAAGGTGCACAAACCGCCCCTTCGCGCCGAGAAGTGGCGCACCGACGACACGATCTATTGGCGACCGCAGCGCAACGATCCCCTCCGACCGATGAGCGACGACGACAAACGGATGCTCGAGGGCTGGTTCGCCGACAATCGGCGCACCCACGTGCTCAGCGGACCCTGAGCGCTCTCAGCCGTTGCGCTCGGTCCACTCGCGCCAGGACTCGATGCACTCGGGCAACTCGCCCTTGCCGGTCTGACTCTGGGGCCAGTTGGCGTCGGGCAGGGCGACCGGGGGATTCGCCATGTCGTGGCCGTACCACAGCAAGTGGCGTCGACGAGCGAACAGCCACCGTCCGTCGACGCGGCGATAGGTGTCGTGGTACTGGATCTGGTGGATGATCCAGCGGCCGTCGCGATCCTCGATTTCACCTCGGCACGACAGGATTCCCGTCGCGTTGTCGGCGTCGACCACGTCGATGACGTGGTTGCCCACCATCAGGATCACCCGACCGAGCGATCTCATCTGGTCGTCGAAACTCGCCCGCAGAGCCTCGGTTCCCGACGTTTCGCGGGTGACCTTGATGTCGGGCAGGAACAACCGCGCCAACGCGTCGGTGTCACGCGCGCCGTAGGACACGGCGTAACGACTGGCCAACTGACGGATTTCCTCGCAGGCCGTGAGCCACGCGACCGGGTCGGTGTCGCGCAACACGTCAGCGTCCTCCGGGCAGCGGGTGCGGATGGGCGTGGGGTTGCAGCAACGCGTCGGTGCCTCCGTCGACGAAGAGCACCTGACCCACGACGTACGACGCGTCGGTCGACAGCAGGAACGAGATCGCCGACGCGATCTCCTCGGGTCGACCCCACCGCCCGCGCGGGATGGGGATCATCTCGAGCGAGTCCTTCACCCCGGGCAGGTCGAGCAACGGTCGGGTCATCCCGGTGTCGATCACACCGGGGGCGACCGCGTTCAGGCGGACCCCGGAGGCCATCCAGTTCGCGGCGTTGGCGCGCACCCAGAACGCGATCGCCAACTTGCCCGCCGGATACGCGAGAAACGCATTGGGCGCGGAGTGGCGGGCGACGACGGATTCCTCGTCACCGTCGAGGTACGCCATGGCCTCGGCCACCGGGAGTCCGGGCGTCATGGTGGTGCTGTTCGACGAGATCATCACGACGGCCGGATCGTGTCCGCGCTCGAGACACCCGCGCAAACCATTCACGACTTCCAGCGTCCCGTAGTAGTTCACCCGCACGACCAATTCGTTCGGAGCCGGGGTGCTGACACCGGCGCAGGGCACGAGGCCGTCGAGTGACCCGGCGCAAGCCGTGCTCACCTCGGCGACAATGCGCGAGCGATCGGCCTTCTTCGACAGATCGCCTTCGACGTCGGCGTCGCGCAGGTCGACTCCGATAACGCGGTGACCGAGCGACTGCAGCCGTTGTCTGGTGGCCGCTCCGATGCCCGATGCCGATCCGGTAACGCAGTACACGCCCATCGCACACTCCTCACTCGCGCTCTCGAAAGTGTGCCAGATCGGGCTACCGTTTCGAAATGCGCTCGATCGTTTGTCACGAATTCGCCCCGCTCGACAAGTTGGTGCTCGAGGATCGTCCGGACCCCGACCTGTTCCCCGGCTGCGTGCGCCTCGACGTGTCGGCGTGCGGCGTGAACTACGTCGACGCACTCTTCGTGCAAGGCAAGTATCAGATCAAACCCCCGGTGCCGTTCGTGCCCGGGATGGAGGTCGTCGGACGCGTCATCGAGAAAGCGCCCGACGTCACCGGCATCGAACTCGGCACCCGGGTGTTCGCCAACGTGGGATTGGGGGGCTTCAGTTCGCAGGCGATGGTCGCCGCCAAGCGGGTGATGCCCCTCCCCGACGCGTTGTCGGACGGACAAGCCGCCACGTTCATGCAGAGTTACCTCACCGCGTGGTTCGCCCTGGTCGAGCGCGCGCGCGTCGAGGCCGGGCGCAGCCTGCTCGTGCTCGGCGCCGGTAGCGGCGTCGGCCTGGCTGCCGTCGACGTCGGCAACGCTCTCGGATTGAACGTGATCGCCGTGGCTTCGACGGACGAGAAGCGCCGACTCGCCACCGAGCGCGGTGCGCGAACGACGATCGACTCGTTGTCGTCGGCCGACGAGATCAAAGAACTCGCCAAGGCCGCCGGAGGCGGAGCGGTCGACTACCTGTACGACCCGGTCGGAGGTGAGCTCGGCGAGACGTGTTTGCGCGCGCTCGGCGACGACGGACAGTACCTCGTCATCGGATTCGTGGCCGGCATCCCGCGTCTGCCCGCGAATCAGGTGTTGCTCCGCAACCGTCGCGTCACCGGAGTCGACTGGGGCGGATGGGCCGGCAAGAATCCGGGCTCGAACGACCGCATGCTCACCGAGGTGATGCGACTGATCGGTGAGGGGCGCCTGCGTCCGGTCGAACCGGTGACGTACCCCCTCGATCGGGCCGCCGACGCCTTGCGCGACCTCGAGGACCGCCGGGTGGCGGGCAAGGTTGCGCTCATTCCCTGAATCGCCCGCGGCGACGATCAGGAGATGACGTTCGAGCGGTTGTTCGCCGCGAAACGCGCGCGCAAGGCCGCCGCGGCCGCCGCATCGAACACCACGAAGTCCGGGCTCTTGCCCTCGCGCCACCAGATGCGCGCCGTCGGGTCGGACTCGACCGCGTGCCATCGCCGCAGCACCAACTCGCGTTTGATCACCTTGTTGGAGGGGGTCATCGGGAAATCGTCGACCACGGTCACGAACGTGGGCATCCACTTCGGTCCGAGATCGCTCTGGGCCCGCAGGAAGGCGCCGAACTCGGTGGGGTCGAGCTCGGTGCCCGGTTGCAGTTGCACCGCGGCCATGACGCGGTCGCCCATGTCGGCATCGGGAACCCCGTAGACCGCGGCGAGGATCACCGCCGGATGGCGCATGATGACGCGCTCGATCGGCGCCCCGGCGAAGTTCTCGCCGTCGAC
>JBJTFY010000302.1:0-2828 GCA_046093625.1 Actinomycetota bacterium | reverse complement strand
CCATCGACCTCGGCGAGGCGCCGCACGACTGCGAACTCGATTCGAATCCCGAGTGGGAGACGCGCACCCTGCGCTTCTCCGCCGAGAGCATGGTCACGCCCGCCACGCTCTACGAACAGGATCTGACCAGCGGCGAGCGGGTGGTACTCAAGACCACCCCGACGCCCAACGTCGACCTCGATCGTTACGTCACCGAACGCGCCTGGGCCCGATCCGTCGACGGAACGGAGGTGCCCTACGACGTCGTACGGCTCGCCGGGTCCCCGGCCGACGGAAGCGCTCCGTGCCTCGTCTACGCCTACGGGAGTTACGAGGCCTCCATGCCACCGTGGTTCAGCGTGGCCCGACTCGGCCTCGTCGATCGCGGCTTCACGTGGGTGTTGGCGCACCCACGCGGCGGTGGCGAGATGGGCCGCCAGTGGTACCTCGACGGCAAATTGACCAACAAGCGCAACACTTTCGACGACGTCGACGCGGTGGCTCGCGACGTCGTGGCGTCGGGTCGGGCATCGGCACGTCGACTGGCCGTTCGCGGCGGCAGCGCCGGCGGGTTGATGGTCGGTGCGTGCATCAACCTCTCACCCGATCGGTGGGCGGCGGCGGTGGCGGAGGTTCCCTTCGTCGACGTGGTCACGACGATGAGCGATCCGTCGTTGCCGCTGACGGTCACCGAGTGGGAGGAGTGGGGAGATCCGCGCCGCGAGCCGTTCGCCTCGTACATGGCGTCGTACTCGCCGTACGACAACCTCGCTCCCCGCGACTACCCGGCGATCTTCGCCACCGCCGGACTGAACGACCCTCGCGTCGCCTATCACGAACCGGCCAAGTGGATCGCGCGCATACGCCACTTGCGCACGAACGACGCGCCGTTGTTGCTGCGCACCGAGATGGGCGCCGGTCACGGCGGCCCGAGCGGTCGTTACGACCGTTGGCGCGAGGAAGCGACGATCAACGCCTTCGTGTTGATCACTACCGCCTGATCACCACTGCCTGAACACCACTGCCTGAACACCGCCGCCTGAACACCACCAGCGGCTGCGCCGTACGCGGCGATTGTCGGGTTGCGACGTTCGGGTCGTGGGGCCGTCAACCCGCGATCAGGGCCAGCACCGCGAGCACCATCATCGCGACGTTGCGAACCACGTGGCCCGCGCCGAGGGGCCGGGCGCTCCAGGCACCGAAGCACGCGCACACCGGACGACGACCGCGCGACAGCTGCGCGATGATCGACAGCGTGAACACCTGCAGGGTGATCATGGCCACCACGGCCATCGCCGGTCTCCACAACTGCGCGACCAACGAGGCGCCGAGGGCGATCTCGAACCACGGCACGATCGGGGCGACCCACGCCGGAGCACCCATGGCCCGTGCGTCGACGGACCAACGCGCGCCCATCACGACCTTGGCACCACCGGCCGCGCACATGAGGGCACCGAGCACGACGGCGGCAACGACGGCGAGCATCAGCCGGCGGGACGAACGCTGGCCACTTTGCCGCGGAAGAACACCATCGCGTCGCTCACTTCGGCCGCGTGGGTCAACTCGCGCACGCGGCCCACGACGAAGTGGTGGTCGCCCGCGGCGTGCACCGCGTCGATGTCGCAGTCGATCCAACCGACGACCCCGGGCAGGATCGGCGAGCCGCTCCCGGCCGCGGTCCAGTCGAGACCGGCGAACTTGCCGTCATCGGAGTCGACGGGCTCCTTGGCGAACCTCCAGCACAGCTCGTCTTGTCCGGCGCCCAGGATGTTCACGCAGAACGAGCCGGACTCGGCGATCCGCGGCCAGCTGCGCGACGACGTGCCGGGCAGGAACCCGACGAGGGGCGGGTCGAGTGACACCGACACGAACGAGCCGATCGTGATGCCGAGGGGGTGCCCGGCTCCGTCGAGGCCGGTGACCACGGTGACCCCGGTGGGGAAATGTCCCAGCACGTCACGGAAATGGCGGGGGTCGATGGACGAGGTCATGGGGGAACTTTAGGTCCGACGGTGGGTCTCGTCGGATTCCCGACTATTCTTGTCGGGAATCACCGAACGGATCGACGTCACCATGAACACCGCCCTCGACACCTGGAAGATCTCCCCCATCACGGGCTCCTTCGGAGCCGAACTGACCGGGGGCGACGCCCGCCGTGATTTCGCACCGGGTCGTCTGCTGAGCCTGCTCGAGGAGCACTTGGTGCTCGTGCTGCGCGAGCAGTTCCTGTCGCACGCCGATCAGGTGGCTCTGGCCCGCTCGCTCGGCGAGCCCACGCCCGCGCACCCGGTGGTGCCCGGTCATCCCGACCATCCCGAAATCCTCGAACTCGACGCCGCCAAGGGGGGCAAGAACGCGCGCTGGCACACCGACGTCACCTTCGTGCCCACTCCTCCGGCCGCGTCGGTTCTGGTCGCCGATCACGTGCCCCCTCACGGTGGCGACACGTTGTGGGCCGACATGCGTGCGGCGTACGACCAACTCAACCCGGCGTTGTGTCGGATGATCGAGGACCTCAACGCGGTCCACCGCATCTCGCCGCTCGCCTACTGGGGCGAACCCTTCGACACCGCGCTGACCCGCGAGGACGCCCGCACGTTGTTCGAGGACGCACTGCGGGTGCCCCCGGTCGTGCACCCGGTCGTTCGCATCCACCCGAGCACCGGGCGACCGAGTCTCTTCGTGAACCCCGGATTCACCACGCACATCGCCGGGTTCTCGCGCATCGAGAGCGACAACCTGTTGAAGTTGCTCCACGAGCACTCCACGCAACCCGAGTTCGTCCTGCGTCATCGCTGGCGTCCGGGGGACGTCGTGATCTGGGACAACCGCGCCACGATGCACTACGC
>JBJTFY010000301.1:0-10070 GCA_046093625.1 Actinomycetota bacterium | reverse complement strand
CCGGCGTCGTCACTCAGCCACTTGATGTTGGCCCGCTGGTGGTCGTCGGTGGCACCCGACCACGGAACGAGGATCGCCGGAACACCGGCGGTCGCCACGTCGGCCACGGTGCCGGCACCTCCGCGCCCGATCATGAGATCGCTCGCCGCGTACACGTCGGCCATGCGGTCCTCGTAGCCGACGACCCGATACCAGACCCCCGACGATCCGTCGCGGTCGTGACCGCCCGCCGCACGGTGTTCGTCGACGAAGCGCTCGCCGACCACGTGGTGAACCGCGAGATCCCGATCATCCACGAATTCTCCCACGAACGCCAGCACGGATTCGTTCAACACCCGCGACCCGAGCGAGCCGCCGATCACCGAGACCACGAATCGATCCTCGGGAACACCGAGCGCGCGCCGTGCCGCCAGACGGTCGCGCTCGCGATCGACTCGACGCACCGCGGCGCTCACGGGCGCCCCGGTCCAGCGGGCGCGGGGCAACGTGGACCCGGGGAACGCGGTGGCCGTCGCGGCGGCGAATCGCGCCGTGACCCGACTCGAACGTCCGGGGGTGCGGTCGTAGGACACCACCACCACCGGGACACCGAGACGACGGGCCGCCAACACCGCGGGAAGACTCGCGTAGCCCCCGACGCTCACCACCACGGCGGGTCGGTCGGACCGCATCAATGCGATCGCCCGGCGTCGTGCCGCCAACAGTTTCAACGGGAAGGACGCATTCGAACGCCACGACGAGAGGCGCAAACCGCGCTGCAGACCCACGACGTCGAAGAAGTGATGCGGCACTCCGGTCGGCGGCACGAGTCGGGTCTCGATTCCGCGCCGCGCACCCATGTACACGAGCGAGTCACGCGGGTGGCCGCGTTCGACGAGTGCCTCGGCGAGGGCGAGGGCGGGCAGGACGTGTCCGGCGGTCCCGCCACCAGCGATCACCGCGTGCACGGTCATCGTGGCCGGCGCGCCACGTTCATCAACAGTCCGGCCGCCACCATCGACACGATCAGAGACGATCCGCCGAACGAGATGAACGGGAGCGTGAGACCGGTGACCGGGATCGCTCCGATCACGCCACCGATGTTGATGCAGATCTGGATCAGGAACCACCCGGCGATTCCTCCGGCCAACAGGCGACCGAACGTGGTGCGGCAGGAGATGGCCGCTTGGAATCCGAAGTAGATGAGGAACGTGAACAACGCGATCAGGCCGATCACGCCCAGAAAACCCATCTCTTCGGCGAGGGTGGCGAAGATGAAGTCGCTGTGGGCGAGCGGAACGTAGCCCCATTTGCCGGTTCCCGCCCCGATCCCCGTGCCGGTCACTCCGCCGTTCGAGAGACTGATGAGCGACTGGTACACCTGGTACGTCTCGTGCCCCCGATTGCCGTAGAGGTCGAAGAACGACGTGATGCGGACGAATTTCTCGGGCTTGACGGCGATCAGCAGACCGCCGAGCGCGGCACCGCCCCCGGCCACGACGAGCATCGGGATCATCGGTGCGCCGGCGAGGAACAGCACGACGAATCCGATGCCGATCATGACGGCACAGGAGCCGAAGTCGCTCTGCACGAGTGACATCAACGCGCCGAGACCGACCACGATCCCGAACGGACGCATCGTCTGACGCCAGTCGTCCATCTGCTTGATGCGGCGCGACAGGATGTCGGCTCCGGTGATCACGATGAAGAGCTTCATGAACTCCGACGGCTGGAACCGCTGGTCGAGGATCTCGATCCACGCCCGGGCGCCGTTCACCGACACGCCGAGACCCGGCATGAACGACAACGACATCAGGCCGAGACCGAGGAACGGTCCGATGCGGGCGAGTTTGTGCAACAACTCCAACTTGAGTTTGTAGGCGAACACCATGCCCAGTGCCCCGAGGCCGGCGTAGAACGACTGACGGCGGAAGAGTTTCCACGCCGAGTCTCCGCGGTTGAACGACACGATCGACGACGACGACATCACCATCACGAGTCCGAAGAGAACGAGGACGATCGACACGGCGGCGATGACGTAGTACCCGACCGGTTTGGGGTCTCGCGAGGTCGCGTCCTGGTATCGCGAACGCAGTCCGCCCTCTCCCGTGCGGATGCGCTGGGCGCGCTCGTAGGCGGCGCGTCGGCGCTCGGCGAGGTTGTGGCCGGACTTGCGTCCCTTGTGTTGAATCGCGATCGTCACTTGCCTGCTCCCTGTGCTTTCTTCTTGCTCGTCGAACCAGATGTCTTGGCTCCCGCGACCCGCTTGCGAACGGCGGCCTTGGACCCGATCAGTTCGCGCACCCGGCGCGCGAAGTCGTCGCCGCGTTCCTGATAACCGCCGTACCAGTCGAAACTCGCGCAGGCCGGCGACAACAAGACGGTGTCCCCCGCCGTCGCCACGGACGCGGCCCGCTCGACCGCCTCCTGCATGCTCGTCGCGCGCACGACGGGTCGACGGCCGGCGAAGGCCTTCTCGACGTCGTCGGCGGCCTCGCCGATGGCGACGACGGACTTCACGTGCGCCGACCCGTTCGACAACGCTTCGAGGTCGAGTCCCTTGTTGCGACCACCCGCGATCAGGATCACGTTCTCGAACCCTCGCAACGCGGTCAGCACCGCGTGGGGTGTGGTGGCCTTCGAATCGTCGAACCAACGCACGCCGCCGGCTTCGCCCACGAATTCGATGCGGTGATGCGGCGGCGCGAACGCGCTGAGGGCCGCACCGACCGCCGACACTTCGGCCAGTCCCGGTTCGATACACAACGCCGCGGCCACCAGTCCGTTCGACACGTCGTGCGGCAGGGAGCGACCCATCGACTCGATGGCGACGATCTCGCCCGACGGGCACTCGAGAACTCCGGCCCGGGCGCGATACGACGAGCGCTCGCTGCCGATCTCGATGCGACGACAACGCAGCGCGTCGAGATGACGCATCACGACCGGATCACTGGCGACACCGACCGCGACGTCGCCCGGTCGCACGTTGCGCCAGATGCGGGCCTTGGCTTGCTCGTACGAACCCATCGACGTGTGCCAGTCCAGGTGATCGGGAGCCAGGTTCAACCAGGCCGCGGACTGGGCCCGGAAGGTCTCGACGAAGGCCAGACGGAAGCTGGTGGCCTCGACCACGAACACGTCGACGTCGGAGTCGAGGGCCTCCACGAGTGGCACCTCGGTGTTGCCACAGGCGACCGCCCGTTTCCCCGCGGCGCGCAACATGGCCTCGGCCATGAGCACCGTGGTGGTCTTGCCGTCGGTGCCGGTGACGGCGATCATCGGTCGGGGGCCACCGGGTCGCGATTGTTCCCACTCGTACGCGAGGTCGAGTTCTCCGTACACGGCCTTGCGCTTGGCCATGGCCAGTCGCAGCACCTCGTGGGTCTCGGGCACGCCGGGCGCCGGGGCGATCGAATCGACCGAGTCGACCAGGGACTCGAGTCGCCGCGCGTCGGGGGACTCGACGAACTCGACGCCGAGCGTTTTCACCGACGACCGCTTGGCCGCCGAGCCGACGTCGTCGGCGGCCACCACCGAATAGCCACGGGCCACGAGGGCCCGGGCGGTGGCGAGCCCGGCGACACCCACTCCGTAGACGAGGACGCTCTCGCTCACGGCAGCACCTTGAGCGCGGCGTCGCTGATGCGGGTGAAGTCGGCGATGAAGAGAGCGAGCGATCCGGCCACGCAGATTCCACCGATGATCCAGAAACGGATGATCACGGTGGTCTCGGGCCACCCGATCAACTCGAAGTGATGGTGGATCGGCGTCATCCGGAAGAATCGACGAGTGCGCCCCGACGCCTTGAAGATCACCATCTGGATCGCCACCGAGCCGGCCTCCATGACGTTGATCCCGCAGATGAGGGGCAGGAGGAAGTGGGTGTTGGTCGCCACGGCCATGAGACCGAGCGCCGCACCGATCCCCAAGGCTCCGACGTCTCCCATGAAGATGCGCGCGGGAGCGGCGTTCCACCACAAGAAGCCCCCACAGGCCCCGGCGAAGGCCGCCGACAGAACCGCGAGGTCGAGGGGGTTGACCGTTCCGCCGGCGAGGACGCCGTAGATCTCGGGGTTACGGAACGACCAGTAACCGATGATCGTGTAGGCGAGGAACCCGAACAGGGCCGAACCCCCCGCGAGGCCGTCGAGGCCGTCGGTGACGTTGACCGCGTTGGTGGTGGCCCACATCATGAGCGCGGTCCACACCACCCACAACCACCACGGGATCTCCCAGCCCGGCCAGTCGAACCGGGTGAACGAGATCGTCTCGGAGATGTCGGTCGCGGCGGCGAGCCACCACGTGACGCCGGCGGCGAGGGCGCAGGTGATGTAGCCCTTCTTCTTCCAGAAGATGCCGCGGTTGTGGCCCTTGTTGACCTTGATCACGTCGTCGAGCAGACCCATGCCGGCCATCACCAGGATGCCGACGATGATGATCAACGCCTGGTTCGAGAACGCCAGTCCGTCACGCACGTGAGCGACGACCCAACCGATGATGGCGGCACCGACGATGGAGAGGCCACCCATGGTCGGGGTGCCCGACTTCTTCTCGTGGTGGGTCGGACCGTGGTCCTCCTTGCCCAGGATCGGCTGACCCTTGCCCCGATCACGGAAGAACGAGATCAGGAATCGGGTTCCGATCAACGACAGAACCATCGCGGTGACTCCGGCGATCATCACCGCGATCATCGGAGGGACTCCAGTACCTGGCGGGCCACGACCCGGTCGTCGAACTCGAGGACTTCGGTGCCGATCGTCTGGGTGCGTTCGTGACCCTTGCCCGCGATGATCACCACGTCGCCTTCGTTCGCGTGGCGGAAGGCCAACGACATGGCGGCCCGACGATCGGGCTCGACCCCGACGAGACGGTGACGCAGGTGGTCGGGCACGCCGGCGACGATGGACGCGATGATGGCCTCGGGGTCCTCCGAGCGCGGGTTGTCCGAGGTCACGACGACGGCATCGGCCAGACTCGCGGCGGTTTCGCCCATCATCGGCCGCTGCATCTTGTCGCGGTCCCCGCCGCATCCGAAGACCACGATCACCCGGCCGTCGGTCGTCGCTTGGCGCACCGAACGCAACACTTCGGCCAATCCGTCGGGCGTGTGCGCGAAGTCGACCAGCACCACGAACCGCTGTCCGGCGTCGATGTGCTCGAACCGACCGGCCACGACCGGTGCGTTGCGCAGGCCCTCGGCGATCACGTCGACGCCGATCCCCAGTTCGCGCGCAGTGGTGGCCGCCGCGAGGGAGTTCATGACGTTCACCGATCCACCCATCGCCACCTCGATGCGGTGACCGGCCCAGGTGTACGCGTGACTGGTCGCGGTCACCGTCAGATCGCTCGCGTCGTGGGCCGAGAACCCGATGGTCGGCACCCGTCCGGCGTCGATCAGGCGTCGTCCGTGAACGTCGTCGGAGTTGACCACCGCGACGCGCGCGAGATCGGGCTCGAAGAGACGGGCCTTGGCGCGGAAGTACGCGTCCTGCGTACCGTGGAAGTCGAGGTGATCGCGGCCGAGGTTCGTGAACACGGCGACCGAGTACGACGTTCCGAGCACCCGATCGAGGGCGAGGGCGTGCGAAGAGACCTCCATGACCACCGCGCGCGTTCCCGCTGCCTTCATGTCGGCCAAGGATCGTTGCAGGTCGGCGGCTTCGGGGGTGGTCAGGGTGCCGGTCAACGTCCCCATCACCGAGGTGGTCACGCCGTCCGCCGACAGGATCGCACCGAGGAGGTGGGACGTGGTCGTCTTTCCGTTGGTGCCGGTGACCCCCACCACCGTCATCTGACGCGACGGGTTCCCGAAGAGTTCACTCGCGACCGGACCGATCGCCGCGCGCACGTCGGCCACCAGGATCTGGGTGACCCCGGACGGGAGGTCGAGCTCGTGGTCGACGATCACCGCGACCGCACCCCGCTCGACGGCCACCGAGGCGAAGTCGTGACCGTCGCGCAACGTGCCGCGCACGCAGCAGAAGAGGCTGCCCGGCACCACCGCGCGCGAGTCGTGGGTGATGTCGACGATCGACACGTCGGGCGGGCCCGCGAGAACGCGCGATCCACCGATCGTGCCGACGATCTCGGCGAGCGGCCGTCGAGAAGCCGTCATCGTCACCCCGGCACCGCCGGGCAACCCGCGTCACCGGCGACGGGCTCGATGGAGCGCTCGTGAATCGACATCGTGGCGATCTTGGCGAAGGCCGGGGCGGCCGCGGTACCGCCGAAGCGGTCCCGACTCGACGGATCGGGCTCGTCGATCGAGACGAGGATCGTGATGCGCGGATCGTTGGCCGGCAGGAAACCCACGAAGGTGGCGAAGTACGCGCGCGAGCCGTCCTCGTTCTCGTAGGTGCCGTTGTCCTGGATCTTGTAGCCGGTGCCGGTCTTACCGGCGACCGAGATGCCGTCGATGCGGGCCCGGGTTCCGGTGCCCTCGCAGACGACCGCGGTCATGAGTGCCTGCATGGTCCGGGCCGTGGTCTCCGACACCACGCGGTGGCTGTCGCCGCCGGGCGCCTCCCACAGGGAGCCCTTCTCGTCGATGGTGGCCTTCACGAGTCGGGGCGACACGTACAGACCGTTGTTGGCGATCGCGTTCACGGCCGCGACCAGTTGCAACGACGACGACGAGAATCCGTAGCCGTACGTGATGGTCGCGTTCTCCGAACCGCGCCAGTTCTCGGCCTGCTTCAACATGCCCGGGGTCTCGCCGGGGAACTGCAGATCCGATTGCTTTCCGAAGCCGAACGAGTCGAGGTAGTCGTGCAGGCGCGGCGAACCGACCTCACCGGCGGCCATCAAGGTGCCGATGTTCGACGAGTGAACGAAGATGTCGCGCAACGACATCGGCTCGAGATCGTGCGGGTACGCGTCCTTGATCGTCTTTTCGTACTTCTGACCCTCGTCGAAGACGTACACCCCGGGCACGTCGTACACCCGATCGGTCGTGGCGACCCCCGAGTCGAGGGTCGCGGCGATGCTGAAGACCTTGGCCACCGAACCCGGCTCGTAGGCCTCGACCGCGGCCAGGTTGCCCGATGTCAGTTCGGGAACCCCGGCCTCGTTCTTGCGCACGCTCGCGATGGCGAGAATCTCGCCGGTGGCGGTGTCCATGACGATCGCGTTGCCACCCTTGGCGGCCAGTTCGGTGACGCGGGAGAGCAGGATCTGCTCGACCTGGTACTGCATCGAACGATCGATCGTGAGGACGAGGTCCGTTCCGGGACGCGGCTCGTCGACGACCTTGGTCGTGCCGGGCAGGCTTCGACCGTTGGAGGCCTCCTTGACCATGCGGCCGTCCTCGCCGCGCAACACCTTGTCGTATTGCAGTTCGATGCCGGTGGAGCCGGCACCGAAGGGATCGGTGCGTCCCACCACGTTGCGCGCCAAACCGCCGGCCACCTCGACGCGCTCGGGCTCGGTGATACCGAAGATCCCGGCGAGATTCAGCGACAACACCGCTTGGGCGACGTTCTCGTCGACGAAGCGTTGCACGTAGACGAACGTCGAACTCTGGTCCGCGAGTTTGGCGGCGAGGTCCGCCTCGGAGACCGCGTCGATCCCGAGCAACTGGGACAGCACGTGCGCCGTGGCCGCCGGATCGATGATCGATTGCGGGTTGGCGTAGATGGAGGTCGCCGGGACGGTGATCGCCATCTCATTGCCGTCACGATCGAAGATCGTCCCCCGCGACGCGGTGATCGGGGTGAAACGTTGGCGCTGCTGGACTCCGTCGGCGCGATACCCGGCACCGTGGGCCACCTGAACCCAGAAACTGCGACCGACGAGACCCACCATGCACAGGAGACCGACGACGACCATCACGTGGAACCGCGTGCGACGCAGCCCGACCGTCGATTGCGAACGGGCGCTCGGCACGGTGGATCGATCCTTCGAGCCGAAGAAGAGGCCGAGCCGTTGCGGATCGGGACGCTTGCGCGACGACGTCGGCCGGGCCGACGACTTGGATGACGATGAATTGGACGATGACGTCGTGGACCGTGACGATTTCGAGGGTGACGACGCGCGCGCGACCTTGGCCCGGGGGGATTTGGCGCGCGACGACGCCGGACGCGACGGGCCTCGACGGCCAGAGGAACGCTCGGTCATGGCCGGCCTCCGATCAGGGCCTTCACGGCTCCGTAGTTGTCGAGGGGGTCCTCGGAGTCCGACAAGTAGACGGGGTCGACGCCTCCGGTGCTCACGAGCACCGCGGCGACGCTGGCCGGGTCGACCACGGTGAAGTCGGTTCCCGTGCCCGGGATCATCCCCATCGCGGCGGCCTCCACGACGAGCCGAGCCGGATCGCGCAGGACCGATCGCTCGAGGCGCAGCGCGTCGTAACGATCGCGCTCGGCCTGGATCTGGGCGTTGATCTTGTCGATCTTCATCTGGGTCTCGGCGATCCGCGTCTGGAAGGCCACGACGAGGAACATCACCGCGATCGCCACGATCGCCACGGCCGACGCGACGAAGATGACCCGACGCATTCCGGTGGTGGCGTCCCGACGCGTGACGACGCGGGCAACCGGCGACTGGGCGGCGCGCCGGCCTTCGGCGGTGCGCGGGCGCACGGTGCGTCCGGCCGGCCGATCCGACGGGCGCGGCGCCGGACGACTGGTGCGCGCGATGGTGGCGACGGCCTTGGCCATCAGATCACCTCCGCGACGCGCAGACGAGCCGAGGCACTACGGGGGTTCGTGCGACACTCGGCGTCGGAGGGTTTCGACGCCGCCCGCACCAGGCGCACCGTGGGCACCGCGCCACAAACGCAGGGCAGACCGACCGGGCACTGACACCCTCCGGTGCTGTGCCGACGGAAACGCTCCTTGACGATGCGATCCTCGCCCGAGTGGTACGACAACACCGCGATACGACCGCCTTTGACCGTGCGATCGATGGCCCGATCGAGGGCCACGGGCAACACGTCGAGTTCCCCGTTCACCGCGATGCGCAACGCTTGGAACGTGCGCTTGGCCGGATGACCACCGCGACGGCGCGCCGGGGCCGGAATCGCCGCGGCCACGATGTCGGCCAGTTCGACGGTGCTCGACACCGGACGCGCGGCCACGATGGCGCGGGCGATGCGACCGGCGAAACGTTCGTCGGCGTAGTCGCGCAGGACCCGCGCCAATTCGACTTCATCGCCGTGGTTGACGAGGTCCGCCGCCGAGAACTCGTCCGCGGGGTTCATTCGCATGTCGAGCGGGGCGTCACATCGGTAGGAAAACCCGCGTTCGGCCGTGTCGAACTGGTGCGATGACACGCCGAGGTCGAACAGCGCACCCGACAGCTGTTCGACCCCGGCGTCTGCCATGGCGGCGTCCACGAAATCGAAACGACGGTGCGTCGCGCGGAAGCGATCGCCGTAACCGTCGAGCCGCGCGCTCGCGGCGGAGAGTGCGGCCGGATCGCGATCGATCCCGAGAATGCAGTGGCGCTCGTCGGCGTCGAGGAGCGCGCGGGCGTGTCCCCCACCACCGAGGGTCGCATCGAGGATGAACCCGCTCGGAATGTCGGCCATCGCGGCGACGATCTCGTCCAGCATCACGGGCACGTGCTCGAACCGGTCGGTCGTCATCATGACTCGCCCCCGGCCACGGCCTCGGTGCCCGCGGTGAGCATGCGCTCGAAGCGGGTCGGCTCCCAGATCTCGACGCTGTCGAAGGCGCCCGACACCACGACCTTGGCGCCCGGCAACAGTCCGGCGTAGGCCCGCAGGTTCTCGTCGATCGTCACGCGACCCTGGCCGTCGACGGCCACCTCGGTCATGCTGACGGCCAGAGCGCGCAGTTCGCTCATCGACTTCTCGCCCCGCTTGACCGCCTGGAGCACCTCGTCGCCGCGGGCCGCGGCCACGCTCTCGGTGACCACGACGACGCACTTGTCCTGGCCGATCACGAGGAAGCAGCGGGGCTCGAGGCGGTGCCGGAAGGTCGGCGGAAGCGCGACTCGACCCTTGGGGTCGAGCTGACGCTCGTATCGACCGACGAAACCTTCCACTGAACTGCCCCTCGCTGTGCCTGTTGTGCCCGGGGAGAGGTGGCTTCTGCCTCCACTTCCCCCCACTGGGCTCCACTATGCCC
>JBJTFY010000300.1:0-9325 GCA_046093625.1 Actinomycetota bacterium | reverse complement strand
ACGTAGTGGCAGATCGAGTTCCGGTGGTGATCGAAGTCCTCGTCGGCCAGTTTGTCGAGGTGCGTGGGTCGAGGGACGAAACACATGAAGTTGTCCCCCACCACGTGGAACGACGAGCACCGGGCGGCCTTGGTGAACTCCGGCGGCACGTGATGCGACTCGGTGACGTGGTACACCTCGTTGAAACCGTCGACGATGGTCTTGTAGTTCACCGGCACGTCCCACTCGACGACCTCGTGGAGGACCATGTCCTGCATGCGGAACTCGCCGAGATCCGAGGATATCTCGGGTCCGATCGACTCCATCAGCGGCACGGCGTTCTCGGGGCCGGCGAGGTTGAACCACACCCAACCGCCCCACTCTTCGACGGCGACGGCCGGAGAGTGCGCCGACGCCAGCACGACGGGGTCGAAATCCTCCCGCTCGGGCACCCCGACCAGACGACCCTTGGTGTCGTACACCCAACCGTGGTACGGGCAGGTGAAGCGCCGCGCTCCGCAACCGCTCTTTTCGGCCACGAACGACGGACCACGATGACTGCACACGTTGTGGAAGCCCGACATGGTGCCGTCGGCCTGACGCACCATGACGATGGTCTCGTCGTGACCCTCGTAGGAGATCCAATCGCCCGGGTTGCGCACGCTCTCGGAGCGTCCGCCGATCATCCAATGGCACCCCAACACACGTTCGCGCTCGAGATCGAACCGCACGGGGTCGCGGTACACGTCGGCGTTCATCACGCTCGGACCGAACTCGGGCACACTGCGCACCGTCCCGCCCAGACGGGCCGGCAACGACCCTCGACTCGGCACGTGAACCGGTGAACCTCCGGTCGAGTTCGTCTTCTGATCGGTCATCGCGCTTCCCTCCGACTGATACCTGTCTAGCCGATCGCCTCGGTCAGAATTGAACCATGCCGATCACATCGAACCACCCGACCACGAGGTTTCGATGCTGTTGGTAGCCGGCATGAGCGACCGCATTCCCCTCGACGGGATCGCCGGGCACGCCCGACGCGTCGAGGCGCTCGGCTACGACGAGCTGCACGTGCCCGAGACGGTGCACGACTCCGTGACGGTCTCGGTGCTGGCTCTCCAGGCCACCTCCCGCCTGCGCGTGCAGACCAGCCTCACCTTGGCGTTCCCGCGTAGTCCGATGTTGCTGGCTTTGCAGGCGTGGGACGCGTCGGCCACGAGCGGAGGACGTTTCGACCTCGGCTTGGCCACTCAGATCCGACAGAACATCGAGGGACGCTTCGGTGTCTCGTGGAGCGATCCGTTGGTTCGCATGTCCGATTACGTCGACACGGTGCGCGCGATCTGGCACTCGTTCACCACCGGCGAGCCGTTGAACTCACGCACCACGTCGTACACCGTCGACCGCCTCCAGCCGTTCTTCTCCCCCGGACCACTTCCCCACGATCCTCCCGAGATCCTGCTCGGTGGCGTCAACGATGGCGCGATCGAACTGGCGGGCCGACAGGCCGATTGGTTCGTCACCCACCCGACGAACTCGCACCCCCGTTTCGTCCGCGAGCGGGCGTTGCCGGCTCTCGAGCGCGGTCGCAGAGCGAACCGTCGCACCCCGCGCATCATCACCGCATCGCCGATCGTCACCGGACGGGACCGGCCGGCCGTCGACCGCAGCCGAGAGTCTCAGCGGGCCGTGATGGCGTTCCTCTACTCCACGCCCGCCTACCAACGATCGCTCGAGTTGTTCGGCTGGCCCGAGCTCGGTCCCCGTCTGCGCGCCATGACCCGCGCCGGGGAGTGGAACACCCTCGGCACGTTGATGACCGACGAGGTTCTGCACACCCTGTTGCCCGCGGCGCCGTGGAACGAACTACCCGACCTGCTCGACCACTGGTACGGCGGACTCGTCGACGGGTTGCTGGTGCAACCTCCCGACGACCTCGCCGACGATCCCGAGTTCCGTGCCGTGTTGAGCGCGATCGCCACGATCGCACCACGTCACGCCGACTGAGCGATCAGTCCCTCCACATAGGGCGCGAGGGATTCGCGGTCGAGGCTTCCCTGCACCGCGACCCACGAGCCGTCACGGGCGATGAACACCCAGGCCGGTTGATAAGGCACGCCGTATCGCGCGAACACGTCACCCTCACGGTCGACGATGCTCGGGAAGGTGATCCGGTGCCGATCGATGAAACTCGTCATGAATTCGTCCGACCCGTTCCATGCGACGCCGTAGAAGTCGACATCGGATCCGAACTCGAGGTGGGCCGCCTCGACCGAGGGGGCTTCGTTGTTGCACTGCGTTCAACCGGGTGCCCAGAACCACAGAACCACGGGACGACGACCGGTGACGGGATCGAAGGTCGAGGGCAATAGGAGCCGGGGCTCGGCCCCCGACGCATCACGTTCGTCGGATCCGCAAGCGGACAGGGCCGTCAGTCCGGTGACGAGGACCACGACCGACACGACGCATCTGACGACGGCGCCGGCGAACTTCATGCCGAAACGTTAGGAGCCTCGTCGCCGGCGGAACGCACGGGAGGTCGGGAACCGTTGGTGACGATGGCGACACCGACCAGGATCACCGGCAGGGCCACGGCGAGGCTGGCCGACACCGACTCGTCGCTCAACAACACGCCGAGCAACACCGCGATGGCCGGATTGACGTACGCGTAACTCATCGCCAGCGGCCCGCTCACGGTCGAGATCAGATACGTGAAAGCCGAGAAGCCGATGATCGAGCCGAAAACGATCAGGTACGCCAGGGCCGCCGAACTGCGCAGACTCGGCGCGTCGATGCGCTCGCCGGTTCCGAACGACAGGACCACGAAACACACGGCAGCCGAGGCCATCTCGAGTGCGGTCGTCATCGCCCCGCTCGGCATGTCGACCCGACGGCTGAGTGCCGATCCGAAACTCCAACTCACGCAGGCGACCAGAACCAAGGCGATACCGCTCGTCGAGCCGGACAATCCGTCGTCGGAGACGAGCACGACGACGCCGGACATACCCAGGATCATGCCGAGCCACTGCACCCGGTTGGGCCAGACGCGCCAGAGACCGCCCCACAGCGCCATCATCATCGGCTGGATCGCGATGATCGTCGCCACGAGCCCCGAGTCCACCCCGCGATCCTCGGCGAGAGTCACCATTCCCAACCCGCCGATGAGCAACAACGGACCGATCGCCAGTGCGTTGCGCACCTGACGGCGGCTCGGCCACGGCGTGCCACGCGAGCGCAGGAAGACCAGCATGAGGGTCGAGGCGACCACGAACCGCATCCCCTGCATGAAGAACGGTGGGAAGGTCTCGAGTCCGATCTTGATGGCGAGGTAGGTCGAGCCCCAGATCAACCACACCGCCGCCAACGCCGCAACGGTGAGACGGCCGAACGATCTGAACACCTCTCCATTGTCGTCGGGCGGGTCGTGTCGCGGGTAATTCCCGCCGATACCGTTTCCCCCGTGACGTTGGAATCCCCGCGGTTGTGCGTGCTCGGCGACTTCGCGTGGGACGTCCTCATCCGCACCAACTCCGAATTGTTGCGGGGCGGTGACACCTTCGGCGAGGTGATGCTCACGCCCGGTGGCAGTGCGGCCAACGTCGCGGTGTGGGCCAGTCGTTGCGGCACCGCGACCCGCTTCGTGGGCAAGATCGGCCGCGACCGATTCGGACAACTCGCCGAGGAGGATCTGGCGCGCGAGGGCGTGGTCGCCCATCTCGTCGAGACCGAGGCCCATTCGACGGGCTCGGTGGCGGTCTTCGTCGACCACACCGGTCAACGCTCGATGGTCTCCGGACACGGGGCCGACTTCTACCTCATGCCCTCGGAGTTGCCGATCGAGGCCATCGCGTCGGCCCGCCATCTGCATCTCACGGCATGGTCCTTCTTCACCGATCCCCCGCGCTCGGCGGCCCGAGCGGCGGCGCGGGCCGCGCGTCGATCGGGTGCGACGATCTCGTTCGACCCGGGATCGTTCCAGATGATCCAGGAGATGGGTGTCTCCACGTTCCTCGCCACCTGCGCCGACCTCGACTTCGACATCGTTCTGCCGAACAAGGAGGAAGGTCAGGTTCTCACCGGGGAGACGAGCCCCGACGCCATCGCCGAGGGACTGACCAAGATCTTCCCGGGGGCTCTCGTGGTGTTGAAACTCGACGCTGACGGGGCGCTCGTGCACCAGGACGACACCGCGGTGCACATCCCTCCGGCCACCAACAACCTGGTCGATGCCACCGGGGCCGGCGATTCCTTCGCCGGGGCGTTCCTCGCCCATCACCTCGCGCACGGCTCGGCGATCGACGCCGCTCGATTCGCCACGCGCGTGTCGGCCTGGGTCATCGAACACATCGGCGCCCGCCCCGGTGCGGACCAGAAGCTTCGTTCCCTCCTCGACTCCGTGGGCAAGGTCTGACGTGGACCTCGGGATCTCCGGCCGTCGCGCCGTCGTCACCGGCGGGTCGAGCGGGCTCGGACTGTCGACCGCGCGGGCGCTGGCCGACGAGGGGGTCGAGGTCACCCTCGTGGCGCGCGACACGGACCGACTGAAGGCCGCCGCCGCCACGTTTCCGAGCAGCGCACGGGTTCACGTCGTCGCCGCCGACGTGAGCGAACCCGACCAGGTCACCGCGATGATCGGCGCCGCCGAATCGGCGATGGGCGGCATCGACATCCTGATCGCCAACGCCGGTGGACCACCTCCGGGCACCTTCGCCAGCACGCCGTTCGACGCGTACGAGCGAGCACTGCGCCTCAACTTGTTGTCGACCGTCGCGATGTGTCACGGGGTCGTGCCATCGATGCGGCGCGGCGGCTGGGGTCGCATTCTCGCGATCACCTCCACGTCGGTGCGCGAACCCATCGACACCCTCATCTTGTCGAACACCGCGCGGGCCGGCCTGACCGGATTCCTCAAGACGCTGTCGCGTGAGGTCGCTCCCGACGGCATCACGGTCAACACGATCCAACCCGGTCTGCACCTCACCGCCCGACTCGCGTCCCTGTACCCCGACCCGACCGCCCTCGGCGCCACCATTCCGGTCGGCCAGGTCGGTGATCCCGACGATTTCGGGCGCGTGGCGACGTTCCTGTGTTCGAACCACGCCGCGTTCATCACCGGCGCGTCGTTGCCCCTCGACGGCGGCGCGTTACGCGGACTGCAGTGAATCAGGCCCGCGCGGCCGCGACCGATCGCACCACGTCGACCACCTGATCGGCGGGCGCACCCGGTCCGAGCACCGCGGCGATGCCGGCCGCCGTCAACTCGGCGACGTCCTGATTGGGCACGATGCCACCCAGCACCACCGGGATGTCGGACCCCCGGTCGCGAATGGCCTTGACGACCAGAGGAGCCAACGTCATGTGGGCCCCCGAGAGCATCGAGAGACCGACCACGTCGACGTCCTCGTCGACGGCGGCCGCGGCCACCGTCGCGGGAGTCTGGAAGAGACCGGTGGAGATGACCGCGATACCGGCGGCACGTAGGAGTCGGGCCACGACCTTCACACCACGGTCGTGACCATCGAGGCCGACCTTGGCCACCAACACTCGCAGCGAGTCCTGACTCATCGAACCATCCCCGTTCAGATCGTGGGCACTTCGACGTGCCGGCCGAACACCCCGGCCATGGTGTTCATCATCTCGCCGACCGTTGCGTACACGAGCGAGGCGTCCACGAGCGCCGGCATCAGGTTCACCTCGGGGTCGACGGCGTCCTTGGCCAACCGGTCGAGGGCGTCCTGCACGGCGTCGTCGTTGCGGTCACCTCTCACCTTGGCGAGTCGCTGACGTTGCTTGGTCTCGTCCTCGTTGGTGATCTTCAGGATCGCGAGATCGTCGTCGTCGTTGCCTTCGAGGAACCGACTCACACCGACGATGGTGCGCTCGCCACGGTTGAACGCGCGCTCGAGTTCGTACGCGCTGTCGGCGATGCGACCCTGGAACCAGTTCTCCTCGATACCGGTGATGCACCCCTCCAGGATGGAACCGCGTCCCATCTCGTCGATCTTGGCGAAGATCTCCTCGGCGCGCCGTTCCATTTCGTCGGTCAACGCCTCGACGAAGTGCGAGCCGCCGAGCGGGTCGGCCACGTGGGCGACGTTGGTCTCGTACGCGATCACCTGTTGGGTGCGCAACGCGATGCGCGCCGCCTTCTCGGTCGGCAACGCCAACGCCTCGTCCATCGAGTTGGTGTGCAAGGACTGAGTGCCGCCGAGAACCCCGGCCAAGGCCTCGATCGCGGTGCGCACGATGTTCACCTCGGGCTGCTGGGCCGTGAGCGACACGCCGGCGGTCTGGGTGTGGAACCGCAGCTGCATCGATCGCTCGTTGGTCGCGCCGTACCGCTCCTTCAGCCACCGCGCCCAGATGCGACGGGCCGCGCGGTACTTGGCGATCTCCTCGAAGAAGTCGATGTGCGCGTTGAAGAAGAACGACAGGCGCGGTGCGAACGCGTCGACGGGCAGTCCGGCCTGGCGGGCCAGTTCGACGTACGCGAACCCGTTGGCGAGGGTGAAGGCCAGTTCCTCGGCGGCAGTGGAACCGGCCTCACGGATGTGATAGCCGGAGATCGAGATGGAGTGCCACCGGGGCATCTCGGCCGCCGTGAAGGCCACCGTGTCGCGCACGAGACGCATCGACTGGCGAGGAGGGAAAACGAACTCCTTTTGCGCCTGGTACTCCTTCAGGATGTCGTTCTGCAGGGTGCCGCCGAGCCGGGCCCGGGGCACACCGGCCGTCTCGGCCTGGGCGACGAACATGGCCAACATCACCGCGGCCGGCGAGTTGATCGTCATCGACGTGGTGATGTTGCCGAGGTCGATGTCGGCGAAGAGGTCCCGCATGTCGGCGAGGGTGTCGATCGCGACTCCGCACCGACCAACCTCACCGAGAGCCATCGGATCGTCGGAGTCGAGACCGAGCAGGGTTGGCATGTCGAAGGCGGTCGACAGACCGTCGCCACCGGCCTTGATGATCTCCTTGAAGCGCTGATTGGTGTCGATCGCGGTCCCGAAGCCGGCGAACATCCGCATCGTCCAGAGCTTGCTGCGGTACATCGAGGCGTACGGCCCGCGGGTGTACGGGTACTGCCCCGGGAAATCGCCGTCGGCCGGTCCGTACACGGGCTCGAGAGGGATGCCGGACATCGTCTGGAACGGGCCTTCACGAAGTCGGGATTCGTCGAACGCCTTCTGCCACTGCTCGCGCGGGTTGGTCACGCTCCCATTGTGGCGGGGAATCAGCCCGATCCTCCACCCGAGCCGTCGGTCGGTCGCCCATCGGCACCGCGTTCGGCCTGGGGCAACACGCACTCGGCGGTGCCGCCGGGCATGCGGTGACGGTTGCGAGCCACCCACCGGTACACGACACCGGCCAGAAGGTTCACCCCGGGCAGCAGGATCATGCGGCCGAGGAGCCACCACCCGCGACCTCCGTGGATGAGGGTCCGAGCGACCGCCCGATGACCGGACTCGACCGAACCGTCGACGTCGACCCACTGCACCGCCGTCTCGCACATCTCGACGGTCAAACCCAGCGGTGCGAGGTCGAGTCCCTGCCACGCGACGATCGTCGGGCGTCGTCGAATTCGTCGCTCGATGAACCGCACGGACCGGGTGCAGAACGCGCAGTCGCCGTCGTAGACGAGCACGGGCCCGCGACTTCCCGGCGCGACGTCCTGATTCACGATCTCAGTGTGCCATCGACTGGCCGACGATGCCATCGCCTCACCCCTGCGGTGTCCGTCCGATCACCGGCTGCGCGGCCCGCACCCGAGCATCGAACCCCGACTCGTGCGGTAGCCAACCGTTGCGATCGGGCCAGAGCAACTGAACCATCGGGAAGTCGGCCGAGCCGTGCCACGCGACCCCGGTCGCGAACGCCTCGGCGTGCCGGTCGACCTCCACCGTCGCGAACACACACCGCAGGTCGTTGTCGAACAGGCCGACGAGGGTCGTGTCGACCGGGATGACGACACCGCCGGCGAGTTGCTCGACGACCAGGTCGAGGAGTCCCCGCGTGGCCACCGGCGTGAGCCCGAACACCACGACCTCCGGAAACTCGTGTGCCGTCGGCAAACCGATCGTGTAGCAGTAGCCGGGCATCGGTGGGTCGTCGTCGGGTCGGGCCGCCACCGGCTCGAGTGCCCACCCGTTGGTTTCGATCATCCACTCGATCTTCTCCGCGTGGGGGATGCGGAAGTTCGGCAGATCCGACGGGCCCGTTGACATACCGACATCGTTCCACATCGTCGAGCGGGCGACACCGGCGACGATGACCCGCTTCACCGTGCCTACCGCTACCTTGAGTTCGTGCTCCGGTTCCTGCTGCGCCCCAAGTGGATCGCCTTCCACGTGGTGTGCCTGGCCGGCGTGGTGGGGATGCTGATGCTCTCGCAGTGGCAGTTCCACCGACTGAGCGAGCGTCGCGACTTCAATGCCGAGGTCCGGGCCCGGACGAACGAGCCGGTGGTCGATCTCTCCACCATCGCCGACCCCGACCCGGCCAAGTTGCAATGGCGTCCGGTGGGCGTCAAGGGGACCTACCTCACCGACGAACAGGTGCTGATCGTCAATCGCAGCCAGCAGGGACGCGCGGGTTCGAACGTCGTCACCCCGATGCGTTTGGAGGACGGTCGCGTGGTGCTGGTTATACGCGGTTTCATCGGGCTCGACCAGAACCCACCCGCCCCGCCGACGGGCACCGTTCGCGTGGTGGGCACGGTGCGAGCCGGCGAACAGCGTCGCACCGGCCAATCCGCCGATTCGCCCGGCGAGCTGACCGAGTTCCTGCGCCTCGACATCGATCGCATCGCCGAGCAGACCGACGGCGAGGTGATGCCGGTGGCCGTGGCGGTCGAGGCGAGCGATCCCGTCGACGACACCTCGCTCACCCCGTTGACACTGCCGGAACTTTCCGAGGGTCCGCACCTGTCGTACGCGATCCAATGGATCATCTTCGCGGTCGCGGTGCTGGTCGGCTGGGTTCTGGCGGTGAGGGTCAGCCTTCGTCGTCGGCGGACTCCAGCGACGCCATCCGTCTGAACTGCTCGACGACGTCGGGACTGCGATGGGTCGCGTCGAGGGTCCGGTAGACGGTCTCGACGTTCACCGCGACACGCCCGAACTCGCCCCAGTCGGCGAAGTTTCGGCCGTGGAGATCGCGGGCGATGTCGCGCGCCGCCTCGAACGCGTCGACGCCCGCCGCATGGCGCTTGGTGGCTTCGACGTCGATGTGCGCCAGGTAGTCGCGCACCTCCACCACGCCGGACTTGTCGGTCACCGGACCGTGACCCGGAACCACGACGTCGATGTCCATGCCGAGCATCAGGTCGCAGGCCGCGACCCAGTTGGAG
>JBJTFY010000299.1:0-7495 GCA_046093625.1 Actinomycetota bacterium | reverse complement strand
ATCTCGAGGTGCAACGGGGCTCCATCACCGCGTTGATCGGACCCAACGGCGCCGGGAAGACGACGTTCTTCAATTTGATGACCGGCTTCGACACGCCCGACACCGGCACGTGGTCGTTCGACGGGCGGTCGATGGAAAAGGTGCAGTCGCATCGCACCGCCGCCATCGGGATGGTGCGGACCTTCCAGTTGACCAAGAGCCTGACGAAGCTCTCGGTGATCGAGAACATGCGACTCGGTGCGACCGGCCAGGTGGGCGAGAAGTGGTGGAACGGCCTCTTCGGTGCCCGGTGGCGGGCCCAGGAAGCCGCGAACACCGTGCGCGCCGAGGAGTTGCTGGCCCGTTTCAACCTCTCCCACATGCGCGACGAGTACGCCGGGGCGTTGTCCGGTGGCCAGCGCAAGTTGCTTGAGATGGCGAGGGCGTTGATGACCGATCCCACCCTCGTGATGCTCGACGAACCCATGGCCGGGGTGAACCCCGCGCTGAAGCAGAGCCTCAACGCGCACATCCGCGACCTGCGCGACCAAGGCATGACCGTGCTCTTCGTCGAGCACGACATGGACATGGTCCACGACATCAGCGACTGGGTGGTCGTGATGGCCGAGGGTCGCATCATCGCCGAGGGAACCCCCGACGACATCTCGCGCAATCCCGCGGTCATCGACGCGTATCTGGGAGCCCGTCAGGGCCAATCGCTGCTGGAGGATCAATGAGCGAGAACCAGCCGATTCTGGACGCCCGCGAGCTGGTGGCGGGGTACATCCCCGAGGTCAACATCCTCAACGGGTGCGACCTCGTCGTCAACGCCGGCGAGTTCGTCGGGATCATCGGACCCAACGGGGCGGGCAAGTCGACCTTCCTGAAGGCCGTACTGGGCTTGTGCAAGGTCCGTTCGGGAGTGATCACCCTCGACGGGCAGGACATCACCGGCCGCCAAGCGCACGAACTCGTGCCGCTCGGAGTCGGGTACGTGCCCCAGACCAAGAACGTGTTCCCCAGCCTGACCGTGCGCGAGAACCTCGAGATGGGCTGTTTCCTGAAGCCGTCGGTGTTCAAGGAGCGTTTCGAGTACGTCTCGTCGATGTTCCCGAAGCTCGCCGACCGTGCCAATCAGCGGGCGTCGGCGCTCTCGGGCGGTGAGCGTCAGATGGTGGCGATGGGACGTGCCCTGATGTTGGAGCCCCGCATCCTGTTGCTCGACGAGCCCTCGGCGGGCCTGTCGCCGGCGCTTCAAGACGAGGTGTTCGTCCAGTGTCGCACGATCAACAAGAGCGGGGTGGCGATCCTTATGGTCGAGCAGAACGCTCGTCGTTGCCTGCAGGTCGTCAATCGCGGATATGTGCTCGACCAGGGTCGCAACGCCTACACCGGTAGTGGGCGCGAGCTCCTGGCCGATCCCAACGTCATCGAGTTGTACCTCGGCACCCTGGTGAAGGCCACCGGCGGCTGACCACGTTCGGGCGCGGGTCGGGCGGGCGCTCGACGACGAAGTGAAACGGACAAAGAGAAGGGCCCCCGGTTTCCCGGGGGCCCTTCCAGTTCCGGAGAACTACTGGATCACTTGCCGGCGTCGAAGTTCTCGCCGAGCGCGTTACCCATGTTGCCGTCGGTGCCGTACCACATCTTGACCTTCGGTCCGATGCCGTTCTCCACCGCGGTGCGGAGGATGCGGCTACCTTCGTCGAAGGAGATGAGGACGACCGCGTCCGGGTCGGCGGCCACGACTTCGGCCACTTCGGCGTCGAACGACGCGGCGTTCGGGTCGTAGGCCTTGACGCCCATGACCTCGACACCCGCGGCCTCGAGGACGTTCTTCACGACCGCGGCGATGCCGTTGCCGTACGCGTCATCGAGGTTCAGGATGTACACCGAGGCGGCGCCGTCCTCCACGATCTGGTTGGCCACGACCGCACCCTGCAGACCGTCGGCCGGAGCGTTACGGAAGTACAGGTTGTCATCGGCGTAGTCGCTCAGGGCGGGGCTGGTGTTGGCGGGGCTGAACATGGTGATTCCCGCGGCGGTGATCTTGTCGATCACGGTCAGGGTCACACCGGACGAGGCCGCACCGACGATGGCGTCCACACCCTCGCTGATCAGACGGTCAGCGGTGGTCGAGGCGATGTCGGTCGAGGTGTCGCCCGAGTCGCCCTGAGAGTAGAGCACTTCCTTGTCGAGAACGCCGCCAGCGGCGTTGATCTCGGAGATGGCGAACTCGAGGCCGGCGTACTCCGGAGCTCCGAGGAAGGCGAGGGTGCCGGTCTCGGGCAGGAGCGAACCGATCTTGAGCTGGCCGTCACCCTCGCGGGTCGAGGTGGTGGTGCCGAGTTCGACGATGGCCGAATCGGGCGCCGAGGCGTCGATCAGGTTGTCGTTCGACTCCGCGGTGATGCGGTTGTCCGCACCGAACTCCAGCATGGCGTAGCTGCCCTGGAGCGGCTCACCGTTGCCGTTGAACTCGTGCGGGCCGGAGATGCCGTCGTAGTCGGGGTCTCCACCGTCGGCGATGATGGCCTTGCAGTCAGCGAAGGTGGTGCACTTGGTGCCACCCTTGGTGATGCCGACGATCTCGTCGGCGTGCTTGGCGCCATCGGTGCCGGCCATCTCGACCGCCAGGGCGATCACGACGGCGGCGTCGTACGCCTCACCGGCGTAGTTGAAGTCCTCGAGAGCGGCATTGCCCTTCGACTCCCAGAAAGCCGACACCTTGTCGAGCCATTCCTGGCTGACAGCGGCGCCCTTGGGGGTCGTTCCCTTCATGCCCTCGAGCTCGCCACCGGCCGGAGCGTCGGTGGTCGGAGCCTCGGTGCTGGGAGCCTCGGTGGACGGTGCTTCGGTCGCCGGAGCCGAGCTGTCGTCACCGCCGCAGGCAGTGATGCCCACGAATGCGAGTCCGACGAGCAGGGCACCAAAGCGACGTGCGCTGGTCTTCTGCATTGTTTCTCCCCCTATGGAGATACGGGGCGGGAGCCCCATTGGTTTGGACGGGGCGCAAGCCCCGTTGTGGTGAAGGCGTCAGGTTACCCGTGAAATTCGGGCCCGAAACCTCGGTGCTCGAAGCAATTCGGTCACGCAGTACGGTGCGTCCATGACCGAAGTGCTGCTCGAAGTGTCCGACCACATCGCCACCATCACCCTGAACGCGCCGGAGCGGATGAACACCATTTCCGGCTCCATGCTGGGGGAACTCTCCGAACGACTGCTGGAGGCCGACCACGATCGCACGGTCCGCTGCATCGTTCTGACCGGGTCCGGGCGCGCTTTTTGCGCCGGACTGGACCTCGCGGCCCAGATGGGGCAGAAGGAGTCCCTGGGGGTGCTCGACTCCGGGGGCGAGATGGGGGCCGAGTTCGATCTGCGCAGTGCCCCGCCGGTCGTGTTGCACAACGTCGACACCCCGACGATCGCGTGTCTGAACGGCGGGGCGGCGGGTTACGGGCTCGATCTGGCGTTCGGGTGCGACATCCGGGTCGCGGCCACCTCGGCCAAGTTGGCGCCGGGTTTCGCCAAGCGTGGCATCCTTCCCGAGAGCGGCGGCACGTGGTTGCTCCCGCGCATCGTGGGGTACGCCAAGGCCGCCGAGATCTGTTTCACCGGACGCACGTTGACGGCCGAAGAGGCCCTCGGCCTCGGTCTGGTCAACCACGTCACGAGCCCCGACGAACTGACGTCCTTCACCTACGCGATGGCCGCCGAGATCGCCGCGAACGCCCCGTTGGCGGTGCGCGCCATCAAGCGCATGATGCGCGCGGCCGAGACCGAAACCTTCGAGCAGAACATCCACCACGTGTTCCTCCAATTGCTCCCGCTATTCCGCACCAAGGACTTCAAGGAGGGCGTGGCGTCGTTCATGGAGAAGCGGCCCGCCAACTTCACGGGTCGCTGATGGTCGCCGAAGCGGAGCCGGGTCTGCTCGAGGGTTTGGCCTCGACGCGCACGATCAGGCGCTACGAACGCACGCCGATCCCGAAGGACGATCTGTCGACGATCGTGTGGCACGCCACCCGGGCTCCGAGTGGCTCGAACCGCCAACCGTTCCGTTTCCTCGTGCTCACCGATAGCCCGACCGCCGCGGCGGCCAAGGAACTGCTCGGCCGGGCTTTCCGTGCCGGATGGAGCGACAAGAAGGCCGCCGACGGTGTTCTTCCCCGCCCGGACTCGTCCGCGGCGCGACATGCGGCCGCGATGGACCACTACGTCGCGAACTTCGAGAGCACCCCGGTGGTGATCCTGGCCTGTCTCGTCCGATACCGGCCGGAGACCTCGACGGAGGGCGCCTCGATCTACCCCGCGTGTCAGAACCTGCTCCTGGCGGCGCGGGCCCTCGGATACGGGGGAGCCCTGACCATGTGGCATCTCGCCGTCGAGGACGAATTGCGCGAGCTGTTGCGGATTCCCGCCGATGTCGCGCTGTCGGCGTGCATCACCCTCGGTCGTCCGATCGGTGGACACGGGCCCGTGCGCCGTCGCCCGGTGTCGGAGTTGGTCTTCGAGGACGAGTGGGGGTCGAGCGCACCGTGGGCGGTCGACCCCGAGGGCACTCGACACACCGCCACGCGGCCCCGATGACGCCCGCTGAGGCGCGCTCGATTCTGGGTCTGAGCGTCGCCCACGACGAATCCGACGTGACCGAGGCGCGGCGGCGTCTGTCGGTGATCCATCACCCGGATCGCGGCGGCGACACCGAGACGATGGCGGCCATCAACGTCGCGGTCGACCTTCTGCTACGAACCCTCCGCGACGTTCCGACCACCGAGACGTCGCCTCCGCCGGAGACGTTCCACGGGTCGGGTGTCGACCACCCGTCGTTCGTCGTCGACGCCCTCCCGGTGGTGGCGTACGAGGCGGTGGCCTTGGCGGTGGTGGCGATCGGTGACGTCCTCGACGAGGACCCGCCGTATTCGCTCGAGTTCTCGGTCTGGGTCCCGCAAGGTTCGCCCGCGTGGTGTCGGCTCGAGATCGTCCCGGACGCGGGATCGAGCACCGTGTCGTTGTCGACCGACGGTCGTCACGACGTCGAGGCCTTGCGCGACCGGTTGGTGGACGAGATCAACCGAATCGGGTTGGCCGACTGAGAGTCCCCTCGACATCGGGGCGCGTTCAGCGACCCGCCGCCGCCTTGGTGAGACGGTCGCGGATGGCGACCCCGATTCCCCGGGCCGGTGGGAGCACCACGTGGAGGGTGTCGAGGCCGTCGACGTCGGCTCTTCGCAGGATCTCGTACATGTCGCGCCCGAACGATCCGGGATCGTCGGACGCATCGACCACCGGTTCTCCATCGGGGATTCGGTCCGGTCGTTGCTCGTGCAAGACCAGCCGACACGCCGGGGCGTAATGGCTCGCGAGCATGCCGGGCGCCCGGGACGGACCCGACGACTCGGCGACCCGGGACACGGACGTCACCACGTCCTCGCGGGTCACGCGGCCCGGACGCAGGATCTGCACCGGGTCACTCGTGCAGTCGACGATGGTCGACTCGAGGCCCACCGAACACGGACCGCCGTCCAAGACGTAGTCGACCTGATCGCCGAGATCCGCGATCACGTGTCGGGCGGTGGTGGGGCTGACGCGTCCGAATCGATTGGCTGACGGAGCGGCCAGACCGTCGCCCACGGCGGCGAGCAACCGGAGCGTCAACGGGTGGGCCGGTACCCGCAGCGCGACGGTGTCGTGTCCGCCGGTCACCACGTCGGGAACGATCGCGGAACGACGAACGACGACCGTCAACGGTCCGGGCCACCATCTCCGCGTCAAGGACTCCGCCGACGCCGACCACTCGTCGGTCCATTCCGAGGCTCCCTCGCGGTCGTGCAGATGGACGATGAGTGGATGACCCGCTGGTCGACCCTTCACCTCGTAGATGCGGCGCACGGCCCGGACGTCGCGGGCCATCGCGGCCAATCCGTACACCGTCTCGGTCGGGATGGCGACGAGTCCGCCGTTGCCGAGTATCTCGGCGGCGCGCCCGACGTCGTCGCCCGCCGTCGTCACGAAAGGCCCGCTCCGAGGAAGTCGAGGGTGGCGTCGAAGAAGCCGAAGTTCTCGGTGGTGGCGAAGTGATCGCAGTTGCGCAGGGTGACGAGTCGGGCGTTCGGGAGGCGACCACTGAGCGGCTCGCCCGGTCCGGCGAAGTCCTGATCACCGATGACCACCAACACCGGAACGTCCACCCGTGCAAGTTCGTCGTCGGTGAACGGTGCGCGCGACCGTTTCATCACCGCCGTCAACGCCGCCCGATCGTTGCCCGGTTGGTCGGCGTATTGCACGAAGAGGCGAGCGAGGTTGTCGTCGTCCGACTCGTCCGAACGTCCTTCGAGCGCGGCGATCAGGCGGGCCTGGGAGGTCGCATCGGGGGGCTCGACCGCGTTGCGTCCGATCCCGGCGAGAACGAGCGACGAGAAACGTCCGGGGTGCTCGATGGCCGTGCGCAACAACGTCAGGGCTCCGAGGGAGAAACCGACCCCGTCCACCGGATGGTCGGGTAGGGCGTCGACGATGCGCCGCCCGAGATCGTCGTACGCCGCGGGGTCGTGTGGTTTCGGCGCATCGCCGTGTCCGAGGAGATCGACCCCGATGACCGTGCGTCCGGCGTCGGCGAGCAATTCGGTGAAGCCACTCGACCGCCAGGTCGCGGCGAACGAGCCACCCCAGCCGTGTACCAGCAGGACGGAACGGTCGCCGTTCATTCCGTTCGTCGTAGCGAGACCCGCATTCCCCACATCGGCCAAGATACCCCCTAGCCTGAGTCGGCCGTCCGAGGACCACACCATCATGAGATTCCTGAGCGACAACCCGCCCCCCTACGACCTCACCTACAGCGACGTGTTCATGGTTCCGAGCATGTCGGCGGTCGGTAGTCGGCTCGATGTCGACCTGTCGACGACCGACGGGGTCGGCACGACGATCCCGATCGTGGTGTCGAACATGACCGCGGTGGCCGGGCGACGGATGGCCGAGACGGTCTCGCGGCGCGGCGGGCTCGTGGTGCTTCCCCAGGACATTCCGCTCGACGTCGTCGCCGACGTCGTCACCTTCGTCAAGGGTTGTCATCCGGTGTTCGAGACGCCCATCACCCTGGCCCCGACCGACACCGTCGGTGAGGCCTTGAGTTTGATCCACAAGCGGGCGCACGGCGTCGTCATCGTCGTCGACGCCGATCATCGTCCACTCGGAATATTCACCGAAGCCGACGCCGCGGGCTACGACCGGTTCACCCAGTTGCACAACGTCATGTCCACCGATCTCTTGACCGTCGAGGCCGGCACCGACCTCGAGAAGATCTTCGACGTCCTGTCGGGTCACCGTCTCACGACGGCTCCGGTCGTCGACGCGGAGGGTCGACTCATCGGTTGCGTGACACGCAAGGGGGCTCTTCGCTCGACCCTCTACCGTCCGGCACTCAACTCCCGCGGCGAATTCCTCACTTCGGTGGCGATCGGTGTCAACGGTGATCCGGCGCGCAAGGCCAAGCAGTTGAGCGACATGGGTGTCGACG
>JBJTFY010000298.1:0-3415 GCA_046093625.1 Actinomycetota bacterium | reverse complement strand
TTCCGGTGACCGACACGGTGAAGGTGATCGAGGTGGTGGAGTCGTCCAGCATCGGTGTGGCCGGCTCGGTGGTGCCTCGGGTCGTGGACACGCCCGATCGTGCGACGCTGCTGGCGGTGCAGACCCCACAGGGATTCGCGTCCGCCGTCCTGCGTCGTGCGTACCTGAGTGAGGTCGACGCGTCTGACGACGCCGCGCTCGTGGAGTCGATCGGCGGTACCGTCATTGCCGTGCCCGGCGAGATCGACAACCGCAAGATCACCCATCCTGAAGACCTGGTGTGGGCTCGTGAGACGATCGCACGGCGGTCCGGGAGCGGTTCGTGAGCATCTCCGACGTTCGGGTGGGTCAGGGTTTCGACATTCACCGCTTCAGTGACGACCCCGAACGGCACTTGGTTCTGGGCGGGATTCACTTCGACGGAGAGCGTGGGCTCGTCGGACACAGCGATGCCGACGTCGTCGCGCACGCGTGTGCCGACGCGCTCTTGGGTGCCGCCGGACTCGGCGACATCGGTCAGCACTTTCCCGACACCGATCCGCGTTGGAAGGATGCCGACTCGGTGGTCATCTTGCGCGAGGTCGTGAGCATTGTTGCCGGCGACGGTTGGCGAGTGGGCAACATCGACTGCAGCGTGGTGTGCGAGTCGCCCAAGTTGGCCCCGCGACGCGACGACATGCAGCGCGTGCTCTCCGAGGTGGTCGGAGCGCCGGTCTCGGTGAAGGGCCGACGGGCCGAGGGACTCGGAGCGATCGGTCGGGGCGAGGGCATCGCGTGTTGGGCGTCGGCGGTCTTGATTCGAACCGCGGAGAGGAACGTCTGATGGCCACCAATCGTGGACCGCGCAAACCGAAGCCGGTGTCGGCGGGCAAGGGCAAGCCGGCGAAGCCCCGCACACCTTCGAGTGGGGCCAAGCCGGTGAAGGGTCGCAACCCGGTCCCGGGTGCTCGCGGACCGCGGGCCGTCGATGCTCGCGGTGCCGGTCGCACCGGCCCGGTGAAACCCGGGCGCGGAGCGGGTCGCGGAACCGGTCGTGCGGTGGTGACCGAGGGAGACGACCTCGGCGGCAAGCAGATCGAAGGCCGTCAAGCGGTGCGCGAGTTGTTGATCGCCGGTCGTCGGCGCGTGCACGAGGTGTGGGTGGCCGGCGATCTCGACGAGAGCGAGGTGGTGGAGGACATTCGCCAGTTGGCGCGCGCCAATCGCGTGCCGGTGGTGGAGGTCAGCCGCAAGAAACTGGAGTACACCGCTCGTAGCGAGGCTCCCCAGGGTGTGTTGGCGCACGCCGATCCGATCCCCGCCGTTCCGATCGAAGTGATGCTGAAGCGACGCGCGGGCAAAGCCCCGTTTCTCGTGGCGGTCGACGGTGTCACCGATCCGGGGAACCTCGGTGCGTTGTTGCGTTGTTGCGATGGCGCCGGTGTCGACGGCGTGATCTTGCCGCGTCATCGCTCGGTGCACATCACGCCGACCGTGGCCAAATCGGCCGTGGGTGCGGTCGAGTACGTGCCGATGGCATTGGTGGGGGGACTTCCCACCACGTTGGCGCGCATGCGTGAGTTGGGAATCTGGGTCGTCGGCCTCGACGACGCCGCCGACAAGAGTTTGTTCGAGTTGGGCGATCTGGCGACCGAGGGCATCTGCTTGGTGTTGGGAGCCGAAGGTCCGGGGTTGTCGCGTCTGGTGCGCGAACGCTGCGACCTGATCGTGAGCATCCCGATGAAGGGCCGGCTGAGTTCGCTGAACGTGTCGGCGGCCGCGTCGTTGGCCACCTACGAGGTCGCGCGCCACCGCAAGTGATTCGACGAGGGAGGTCGAATTGACGGATTCACCAGACGAAATGACCACCGGGCAACGGTCGCGAGACCGCCTCGAGATTCTTGTCGCGATTCTCTTGGGTCTGGCCGCGATCGTGACCGCGTGGTGTTCGTTTCAGGCGAGCCAACTTGGTGACTTGGTGCAGAAGAACCTCGCGGAAGGGGTTCGGGAAGCCGATGCCGCATCACAGTCGTACAACTCGGCGATCGCCAACGACATCCGTGATCAGACGCTCTTTCTCGAGTTCGCCAAGGCCGCCCAAGCCGACGACGAAGAGACGGCCAGCTACATCCTCGAGACATTGATGTCACCCGAGTTGGCCGCCGCCGTCGAATGGTGGAGTACGCAACCCGATGACTCCGGGTTGGACTCACCTTTCGTGAAGGAGAACCCCGAGTGGTCGAATGCGTTGTACGAGGAGGCCGCCGCGCTCGATGAGTCGTCCCAGGCTTACTTCGACGCAGCCGAGAAAGCCGACAGCGACGCCGATGATTTCGACGTCTTGACGGTGATTCTCGCTCTCTCGCTGTTCTTCTTCGGTGTCGCCGGCTTGTCCCGTCAACACCGGGTGATGATCGGGCTGTCGACTGTCGGCATCGTCATCGTGGTGTACTCCGTCATCCGTTGCATCGCGCTGGGCGATCCGGCCGGCGTGTTCTGATCTCGCCGTTTGCCATCACGGCGTTAGCCTTGTGGGGCGTCGCCGGGTTAGCTCAGTGGTAGAGCAACCGCCTTGTAAGCGGTAGGTCGTGGGTTCAATCCCCACACCCGGCTCTCAGCGGATCAACTCGTTCACCCGGGCCAGCAACACATCGAAGGCCGCGTCGTTGTGCCCACCTTCGGGAAAGATCACATCGGCGTGACGCTTGCTCGGTTCGACGAACTGCAAGTGACTCGGTCGCACCGTGGTGAGGTACTGGTTGATGATGCTGTCGTGAGTACGGCCGCGGGCCACCACATCACGCTGGAGGCGACGGATGAAGCGCAGGTCGGCGTCGGTGTCGACGAACACCTTGAGGTCGTAGAGACCGCGCAACTCGGCGTCGTACAGGGCCAGGATGCCCTCGAAAACGATGATCGGGGCGGGGCGCACGACGAACACCTCGTCGGAACGATTGTGGTTCGGATAGTCGTACACCGGCACTTCGACCGTCTCACCGCGGATCAGACCGCGTAATTGGGCGTTGGTGAGGTGCCAATCGAAGGCGTCGGGGTGGTCGTAATTGGCCGCGGCTCGCTCCTCGAACGACTGCTCGTCGCGTCGAATGTAATAGGAGTCCTGTTTGATGACGGCCAGATGGTCGGCGCCCACCACCTCTTCGAGACGTTCGGTGAAGGTGGTCTTGCCCGAGCATGTTCCCCCGGCGACCCCGATGACGAAGGGCTTTCTGGCCGTCGCCTCACCGTTTCCCCTGCTCATGGGGCAAGGGTAGCCGTGGGGGTGCTTGTAAATGGGTGCCCGAAACGGGCAGGCTTACACAATGTCGTTGACCGAACGCGAACAGGCCATCCTCGATTTCGAGCGCGGGTGGTGGACCGAGGACGGCGTCAAGGACTTGATGCTCCGCGAGCGCTTCAATTGCTCGGCCGACGACTA
>JBJTFY010000297.1:0-2479 GCA_046093625.1 Actinomycetota bacterium | reverse complement strand
GGTCGACGCATCGGCCTTCGACGAGTTCGACCGCGCGCTCGTCGACGGAATCGAGTCGTTGACCGTCGTCGACGGACGCGTCCGTCGGCCGGGAGTGCTCGACCCGCTCCTGTCGCACCCGGTGATCGATCTGTTGCGCGTCGGTGGCTGCGCCCCCGGGGCACCCACCGGCATCGACAACGGCTCGCTGCGTCGTCTCGTGAAGATGGGGATTCTGTTCGAGCGCGACGGCGAGTGGTTCCACGTCGACGCCATCGACGCGGCACACGCGGTCGCTCGCGCCCTCTTGACCGAGCATCCGACAGGGTTCACCCTGTCGCAGTTCCGCGACGCTCTCGGCATCACGCGAAAGCACGCCGTACCGCTCGCCACCGAACTGGACGCCCGCGGTATCACCCGACGACGCGACGACGTGCGCATCGCCGGCCCACGCCTGTGATCAGGCGATGTGACGGAAGGTGAGATTCACCCGTGGTTCGGTGATTCTCGCCGCCTTGGGTAGATCGTGCACCCAGCGGTGCTGGGTGAGCCCGCGCATCACGAGCACCGACCCGGACTCGAGCGCAATCTCGACTGTCTCACGCGACTCGCGGTGACGCAGTCGGAATCGCCGCGGCGCTCCGAACGACAGTGAGGCGATCACCGGTTCGGGACCCAACTCACGCTCGTCGTCGGCGTGCCAGCCCATCGAGTCGCGGCCGTCGCGATAGAGATTGAGCAGCACCGTGTTGAACGACCGCCCAGCCAGTCGCTCGGCGACCGTGCGCAGGCGCTCGAGTCGCGGGGTGAGCACCCGGGGCTCGAGCGTGAGCCCCGAGTAGGTGTAGGCACGATCGCCGTACCAACACGCCAGACGGGGCTGGGGCACCTCGCGTCCGAACAGGACGATGTTGCGACTCTCCCACGGGGTCTCCTCGACCAGACCGGCCAGTTCGGCCCGCGCGTCCTGGAGGGCGAAGACGTCGGTGTGGTACCAGGCCTCGCCGTCGAAGGGCAACAGCTGACGCGGCTCGCCGCCCTCGAAGAGGGTCATCGCTCGCGGTAGTCGCGGGCTCCACCCGCCTCGGGTTCCACTTCGAGCACGATTCCGTCGATCGCCACCACCCGTGCCACCTCACCGGCCTTCACCGGCGTAGCGCGATTGGTGCGGGCCTTCCACCGAGCCTCACCGATCTGAACCGCGCCGTCGGGGGCGATGTCGGTCACCGCGCGGCCCGTGCGTCCGATCAGGCTTTCACGACCGATCGTCGGCGTGGCGAAGCGGGTGCGCGTCATGCTGGGCATGCCCGAGATGTACGTGAGGGCGATGCCGCCGATACCCACCAACAACGTGAGCCACGACATGCGCAGGTTCTGCTGGTCGTACGTGGGGAACAAGAAGATCGAGCCCGCCGTGAAGGCGAATAGTCCGATGCCGGTCCATAAACGTGGCAGACCCACTTGTACGTCGATCGAGAACGCGACGTAACTGAAGAGCAGCAACACCAACGCCCAGCCGCGCTCGGGCAGCGAACCGAAGCCGTAGAAGCCGAGCAAGGTGAGCACCGCACCGACCACGCCCGCCACGCCGATACCGGCCGTGAAGAACTCGAACACGATCAAGGCCAGACCGATGATCAGGAACAGGTACGCCACCGGCGGGCTCGCCGAGGTGTGCAGCAATTGCGGCCACAGGCCCAACTTGTGGAAGCGAACGGTGGTGATGTCGTTGGCCACGATGCCGTCGTCGTCGAGGTTCTCGACCGCGGTGTCCAGTTCCACGCCGTCGATGGTGAGACCGTCGAGGGCGAACACCATGTTCCGGATGGTGGGTGCCCCCTCGTCGCTGATTTCGAGCTTCAAGGCTCCGGCCCGCCGCGCGTCCTGGAAACCGAGGGTCTCACTGCGCAGAGAGTCGGTCGCATCACCGAAGTCGACGCCCTCAACGAGCGGGGTGCCGGTGCGACCGATACGAGCACCCGGGGCCATACCCGTGGCGTCGGCGGCCGACAACAACTGCGCCGGAAGTCCGGTGGCGCGCGCGCCCGACGGCCCGACCCAGATCGCGATCGGAACCGACGCGTCGCGGATGCGCTCGTAGAGACCCTGCATGGTGTCGCGATCGACCACGGCGGCCTTGCTGTTGAGTTGCAGCACGAGCGCTTGGGCGCCGTTCGATTCGGCGCGCTCGATCGCCTGCTCGATGGCGTCGACCACGATCGGATCCATGAGACCCGAGACCTGCAACACGTCGACGGGATCGAGGCCCACGGCGGTGCTCTCGATCGTCTCACTCTCGACTGGCACCTCTGTGCCCGATGACGCACGCGCCGTGCTGGTCAGGCCGAGCACGGCTCCGGTGGCCATGAAGAGGATCGCTAGTCTGCGCACGAGTGCCTCCGAAGAACGCAAGTCCGAGCCGAACATTCACCAGTTCGCGGTTGCTCGTGGTGGCCGGCAAGGGGGGTGTCGGCAAGACAACGGTAACCGCCGTGGTGGC